>DATNQB010000079.1 GCA_036702875.1 Oculatellaceae cyanobacterium
AAATAGATTTCTGTAATAGGCGCAATATTCATCAATAAATTTGATGGTTGGTCGAGCGGCGCGTGGCTCATCCATATGCTGTGCTTGATTTTCAGCAGTTTTACTTTATTATATCTTCATTAGAGTGACAGAAGAGCGATATCCTCTCCTAAATTCAATGTAAGAATTCAGAACCCAGAAGTTAGGAAAGGTATGGCTCTGACTTGCGAACTATTGATAAATCTTAAACTTTTATTACTTGCTCAAGATTTACAAACAAGCTCAATTCTGAATTTTGGATTCTGACTCCTGAATTCTTACAATTAAAGTATTGTTCTTATCTTAATAAACGTTAAATCAAGAATATTTTGATTGCAGTTTGTAAATGTTAATATTTCAACTGCATATCAAACAGCCGCCGATTAGAAGAAATGGTAAACCTAGAAATAGCCCCAGCCCAGGAATCAAAAGCGTGGGAATACCGCCTAAAATGAGGAAGAAAAAGCCAGCGACGAGACGTAGGGGTTTTGTTAGACACCAAATCAGTTTGAGCATAGCGTTATCTCCCTAACATTAAAATACTTTATTTTTCTAAATTAGCGTTGTACCTCAAATTACTTCATCCCTCTAGTTGAATACAACAAAAGTTAGATCGGGTTATCAAGGTAACTACATCTCATTTTTAGTATTAGCAATAAGCTGTAGTATTTTGACCACTATTTACAAATAAGATCAACACTGAGTAATTGATTTAATTACCTTACTTTGGGTGGGTGATAATAATTTGAAAGCAGAAAAGTGGGTAGAGGCGATGGAAAAAATGAAACAGTCTAAGGGTAAAGTAGCATTAGTCACAGGTGCGACGCGCGGTATTGGTAAGGGAATTGCAATTGGACTTGGCGAGGTTGGTGCAACTGTCTATATTACAGGTCGCAGCCTTGAGGAATCTCTGTTGGGAAATATATCAGGAAGCCTTAAGGAAACTGCTACAGCAGTTGAGTCCGCAGGTGGGGTATGTATTCCTGTACAAGTAGACCATAGCGACGATGAGCAAGTACGTTTACTTTTTGAACGCATCCAAGATGAGCAGGGACATCTTGACTTGCTAGTTAATAATGTTTATTCAGGAGTGCAAGAATTAAAAGATGCTTATGCAAAGCCTTTCTGGGATTGCGAACCTAATTTTTGGGATACTTGCAATAATGTTGGTCTTCGCAGTCACTATGTAGCAAGTGTTTTTGCAGCGCGAATGATGACTCAGCGTCAGCAGGGACTAATCTGCACTATATCTTCTTGGGGCGGTATGTCTTATATTTTTGGAGTCCCTTATGGTGCAGGTAAAGCTGCGTGCGATCGCGCTTCTGCTGATATGGCAGTAGAGTTAAAACCTTATAACGTTGCCTCACTTTCAATTTGGCCAGGAATTGTCGGGACGGAACATATTTCCCAACTAGCTACCGACATGGAGCAAAGTGATACGACTGACCAAAGAAGTTTATCAATTAAGGAACGTTACAACTGGGAAACTCCATTGCTAACAGGACGGGTAATTGCTGCACTCTTGACAGATCCAACTGTGATGAAAAGGACAGGTAGAGTACAAGTTGTGGCTGAATTGGCTCAACATTATAAACTGGTAGATTCTAACGGTGAACGCCCTGCGTCCTTAAGATCTCTGCGTTTCCTGCTTCCCTCTGCATTGCCTGCACTCAGAAAGTATGCAGGGCTTATACCTAATATTAATGTACCCTGGTCACTGCTACTTTTGAAAGCACTAAGTTCACCTAAAATTTGACTTTGTAATAGAGAACTTTTAGTATTACTTAGCTACGCAAGGCAGTTGGGCATTTCGTTTGTGGTTATTCCTTGTTAGTAGTATAGCCGTGCCGTTTAAAAGTGCGCTCGCACGTAGGTACAGAAAAACCATCATAAACACATCAATAACTCGTCAAGATCTAATTGCCAACATTCACCAATCTGATCAGTGGGATTTTCTTGTCGTCATTGCCAGCAGCGATCGCTTATTGTAAATTGGTCTTTCTGCTGATCAAAATTTTCAATTTTCGCGTTATCCGAAGTGACTACCGCATATAAAATTTTGGCTGATTAAGAAAAATGTTTATTAGGAATAGTAAAAAGTTCAGTTAATAGGCGAAAATGAAATTATATTTCTGTAAATAGCTAATTGTTAAAAATGGCTGAACTAGCAACAACTCCTTTAACCGGAAAAGCTCTCCTGCAAAAAGTTAAAGATCTACCAAATGTGCCACGTCGAGAAACCGCCAAAGCTTGTGGTTATTACACCAAAATTAAAAACAACCAAGTTCGGGTAAATTTGGCGGAGTTTTATGATGCTCTACTAGCAGCTAAAGGTGTTGCCCTTGAATCAACTAAAGATGGTCGCGGTCGAGAAGCAAGTTACCGAGTCAGTGTTCACCAAAATGGTCAAATTGTCATTGGCGCAAATTATACTCAACAATTGGGATTAAAGCCAGGAGATGAATTTGAAATTAAGCTGGGCTACAAGCATATTCGCTTAATTAAAATAGGAGATGGCCAAGATGGATCGGAAACGGATATCAATGAAGCGGATTCTGAATAGCTTAAATGTTGACATTAGCTACAGTTAGCTGAAAAATATCTAACTTTTTAACTTGTGAATCGCACTTTTATAGTGTGATTCAAGTTAATATTTTGATAAAAATATAATGTTATTGCTCTCATATTGAACTAAAAATTGAAACAAGCAATTACAGCATCTCTAAAGAAGTAGGTTTGGTAGGTGGCGGGAAAGCAATATCGAGAGCATCAAGTTCTTCAGTGCTAAGTTTTAGATCTATTGCAGCACGATTCTGTTCTACATGGTCAATATTGCTGGATTTGGGAATCACAATCACATTTTCTTGATGCAACAACCAGGCGATCGCAATTTGAGCCGGAATAACTCCTCGCTGTTGTGCGATCGCCCCAAGTGTGCGATTTTTCAATATGCGACCTTGTTCGATAGGGGAATACGCCATGATGGGAATGCTTCGTTCTCTGCACCAGGGAAGCAAATTCCACTCAATCCCCCGTCGGCTGAGGTTGTAGAGAACTTGATTAGTTACAATTGCTTTTCCACCGTTTAATTGGCTGGCTGATTCCATATCCTTAACATCGAAGTTGCTGACACCGTAGCTGCGAATTTTCCCTGCTTGCTGAAGTGTCTGAAATGCTTCGAGTGTTTGTGTCAGTGGAATTGAGCCACGCCAATGCAATAGATAAAGGTCAAGGTAGTCAGTTTTAAGACGTTGCAAACTTCTTTCACAGGCTGCGATCGCACCTTTAATAGAAGCATTATGAGGATATACTTTGCTGACTATGAAGGCTTGCGATCGACGATTAGTAATAGCTTGGGCGATCACTTCTTCAGCACCACCTTCACCGTACATTTCGGCAGTATCAATCAAAGAAAGACCAATATCAAGTCCGTGACGTAAGGCATTAATTTCATCTTGGCGGTTTCGGGTATTTTCTCCCATCTGCCAAGTACCCATACCGAGTACTGGAATGACTTGCCCAGAAAGTAGTTTAAGGGTTTGCACAGACAGTCTCCATTAATGCTTGGACTTTCGTTTCGACTTGGGTGGTGTGCGGTGTGCGCCAAAGTATTTTTCACTGCGATAGCGCAGCCACACCCGCAACTGTTGCGGAATCTCGTCTTTTTGTTCTTTGGTGAGGGTATTGTAAAGGGCTAAAGCGCGATCTCTTTCTCCCCGACAGGCAGCATTATTATGGGCATCCCAGTAACTACGGGCAACTCGAATGCGCCGACAGACTTCTTTTATAAGTGCTTCTCCAGTGAGGGGATTTTCTTGCTTTGCCATACTTCCATCAGAATGCCTACCCTAAATCCTAACCCGAAGCATGAAGGCATTTACCCTTTCTGCGGTCTAGTGTTTGAACATAAGGATTGTGCAAACAAAGGCTGTCATGTTGTACCGCACCATTGATGAAAATCGGATTTGTATTACTCAACCCACCCATGCTTGGGTTTCTGGACAAATGGCTCAAGTTTGGGGTAATGAGATGTTTGGCTCACTTGCTCCTTATGAAGCTGTTTGTTTAGGTGCTGAACAACATGATATTGGTTGGATACCTTGGGAATCGGCTCCGACTTTCAACCCTGACACGGGCTACCCACACAGTTTTATGGAAGTTGCACCGGAAGTGCATACAAAGTTATGGGCAGGGGCAAAACAACTAGCAATGCCGATGGGACGATATGTAGCGTTGCTGGTTTCGCTACATGGTACAGGATTGTATGAACGTTTTACTCACTGGAAAAATTCACCGGAAGCGACGCGGGCAGTCGTTGCTTTTTTGCAACAGGAAAAGGAATTTCAACAAAATTTGATTGCTAGGTTAGGGCAAGATCCAGCTTATCAACCGTATGTTACGCCAGAAGTAATTATTCGGAATCAACGACTCGTTGCCACCCTGGATGGGTTGTCTCTCTTCATTTGCATGGGCGTAACCGCACAAAAGCAGTTTGAGCAAGTGCCATCGGCAACGGGAGAAACAACTTTAACGTTGATGCCTATTAATGATGACCCAACTCAGTTATGGGTAGAGCCTTGGTGTTTCCAGCGTGATGAGGTGACAGTGGTATTTGAGGGACGGATTTTAAGTGAGAAAGCAAGTGATGAGGAGATGATGCGCGAGCAACTTGCCAATGCTCCTTGGGTGACGCTCACAGCAACGCTTCGTCCAAGATAAGCGAGTTACCTAAAGCTGTAACCCCTGTATGGGAAGCGATAGAAGCCCCCATAACCCAATCTCCCAATAATTAGCATTACTATTAGAATAATGCCTAACGTCTACATTATCGGCGGTGCAAATGGTTCTGGTAAAACTACCGCCGCATTGCAAATCCTTCCCTACTTCCTAGAAGTATTTGAATATGTCAACGCTGATGAAATAGCAGCCGGACTTTCTCCGTTTAATCCTGAATCCGTCGCCATTCAAGCTGGACGATTAATGTTAGAAAGACTAGCAACGCTAGTGAATGCTGACGCTGATTTCGCTTTTGAAACTACATTAGCAGCCCGTAACTTTGCCCGATTCTTGAGGCGATGTAAAGGCAAAAGTTATATGATAAACTTAATCTACTTTTGGTTACAAAGTCCTGAATTAGCGATCGCACGGGTACGCAGACGAGTAGAAAGTGGCGGTCACAACATCCCAGAAGAAACTATTCGCCGTCGCTACGAACGGGGAAGAAAGAATTTAATTGAATTATACTTACCCTTGTGCGATCGCTGGATTGTTTATGATAACTCTAATCCAGATTTGCAAATAGTAGCTGAACACCCTTTAAATCAAGAAAATATAATTTATCAACCCCAACTCTGGAGCCAAATTATTACTAATACCTATGAATAAGCCAATTCCTGAGAAATTATCTAGTCAAATCGACGCAGGTGTTAAACTCGCTGTTGCTAAAGCTATAGAAAGGCATCGCCGTTTAGGAGAATCTATTAGCATTTGGCAAGATGGCAAAGTTGTTACATTAACCGCCGACCAAATTCCTCCTCTTAATTCACACGCTAACACATCCTCTAACCAAATTGTGATGCGAGTTTTTCAAGAGTAAATTGGAGTGATCGCCCCTACTTCTACTTGAAATAGCTAAAATACTGGGGGCAAACATAAAACGCAGTAACTCACAATGGAATTAGGCGCATTTACTCTGGGTATAATTTCTAATCTTTTATCTAGCCTAATTGATGATGGAATAAAATCTCAGCCTTTTTTCCAGCGTCGGAAGATTGAAAGGCGTATTGAGGATGCGACAGCAGAGGTTGTTGAACCTCTGCTACCGTTTCTTGAACATGAAGGAATTCCAGAAGATAAACAGCGTCGTTTAATTGAAACTTGTGTTGAGGAGCTACGTCCCTTAACTGGACAGCCAGAACTATTATTCCAAGGATCTCTCAACGGGCAGAAAATTTTTGAAGATTTGTATTCTAACCGTGATTTGCCACAAGTTGTGATTGAGGATGGGCTCAAGGAAACTTATACACTACTATGTCCTCGCATTGCTACGCTACTCTGCAAAATACCTGCTGCTGTTAAAGATTGGGAAAGTGAGGCTTGGTCTGAAAACTTCCGCCGCTTTGATGAAATTGTAGATCAGCTACGTACCCTCTTCAACAGAGTTGATGAACTAGCAACATCCCCCTTACGAGATGCCGATGCCTTACTTACAGTAGTTAGACGGGCCCTTGCCCAGAAGATTAGATTTGATTTAGATCTCACGGGTTTGAGAGGAGACAGCCCTCGTGCAGGTAAATTTGATGACTTTTTTGTACATCCTGAAATAAGTGAAAACATAGAAGATGATAAGAGTCCAGTAAGAGTTGTAGAAGATGATGAAAGTTTTGATCTGTTTACTTCTACAGGAAATCGAGCGATCATAATTGGTCAACCAGGTGCTGGAAAATCGACTTGGGCAAAATGGTTGCAAAGAGAAGCTTTAAGCACTCGATGGAACGGGATCTGTGTTCGAGTTGAGTTACGACGTTTCTCTAATGAATCTTTATTGCCACTGCATAATGTAATTCGAGAAGTCGCAGGTCAGCATTTAGCGGAGGAGCTTACATCAGATCGTATTCGTGAATGGCTGAGAACAAAGAAGGTAATTTTTATCCTTGATGGTTTCGATGAAATTCGTCCTAATGATCGCGACAAGATTTATGACTGGATTGTTGATTTAACTACGGCGGTGCAGCAATGCCCTTTTATTATAACTTCTCGTCCTATCACAACTAACCACTTAGAGCTTTTAAGTGCAAGCTGGCATTCTTGGAGTATAGAACCATTTGATCAAGGACGAATTATTGATTACATTCAACGCTGGTATTCACATATGCCTTTGCTGACAGAAGGCAATAACGAGGTTAATCCTCGATCACTTGCTGAAAGTTGGCTTGGAGATCCCACAATCGAACCTCTTACAGGTAATCCACTTCTACTTTCGACCTTATTAATGGTTCATCATTTAGATGGTAGTCTCCCTAGCGGACGTTCACAGCTTTACCGACGGTATGTTGAAGGTATGCTAGGTTTATGGGATGACCGTCGTAAGGTAGCAGCAACGAGTATTCAACTTTCTCTAGAAGAGAAAAGGCAAATTATGAGAGGGTTTGCCTTACAGATGTTTCTTCAACAAAAAGATCAGCTTGATGAAAATGCTGCATTAGAGTTAATGCAAACATTACTTCAGAAATTAAAAATCTCTTTATCTGAAGAAGATGTTCTTGCAGGGCTGCGGGAGCGTTCAGGTCTAATCATTGGGCCTGGTATTTACAGTTTTGTACATAAGAGTGTTTTAGAGTATCTAGTTGCAGAGTCTGTTCTACAAGGAGATCAGAGGGATGAATTAGGACGTAGAATAGATCGTTTTTGCTTATTTGAACATCGTGCTGATGATCGATGGAATACTGTAACTTTTCTTTGGGCGGGACTTGCTCCGTTAACTGATGTAGAATCATTTATTGATGAATGTATTAGTGCCAAAAAATGGGATTTAGCATATGGCATTTTGTACGACCAATACAGTAGATTTCCCGCAGAAATATGTCGTAGCTTGTTATTAAAAGTAACTTATGTAGATCAAAGCTTAGTTAATTATGATAGCAACACTTATTGGGGATATCCATATGCAGCCAATAATGATTCCGAACTTAAAATTCCAACGTTCGAGCTACGAAGTCTTATCTCGTCTCGTACATACCTTCACTCGCTTATGAGCCGCACTGTGCAAGATGGGATTGTCACCTGGAAAGATAGCATTAATTTAGTCGGGGAAATTCGAGATCTTCTATGGATGTGCTGCGCTATTACATTACGAAATACTGATGAATGGAAGACCTGCCTCACTGCTCAATGTCCAAATAGCGCTACAAATCAGATATGGCTATACTGGGTTGCTCAAGCTGTATTTAAAAAAGTAGTAGCAAAAAAAGATTTAGCATCTTTAGAAAGTTTTATAACAGCTTATAAAACGGCTTGCCCTGATTTTTGCGGGCTAGTCCCAATTGCTCTCATTTCTGTTGGGCGTTACCTGCATGAAGCGGAATTTAATGCTGAAAATCAGCAGGAGCGCGATAGCTTTTCAAACTTACTTAAAGTTTTGCCTAACAGTGGCGATGGTGAAATAGATCAAGAATTATTATTAGGAACTTGTGAATGGGAAAATTTTCCTAGTTTTGATTCTGGTGAAGATCTCTTAATTGCTTTTACGGAACGAGCACAAGAATTAGTTAAAAATGGATTATTAGAGAAAAACTCAATCTATGAACGCGCCATTAATTTTATCAATGAATTACAGAAATATCGAGATTCTATTGTAGTAGATTAAATTTTAAAAACCTCTTCCAAATCCCCCTTCTTAAAAAAAGCATTTTGGTAGTAAAAATAAGCGATAATCCCGTATATGACATTGCAGATTAATGCGAGGTGATGAAAGTTGATTGATTAAATTGTATTTATATTGGAAGGTATGGTTATAGGCGATCGCATTTACATTAAACTGGTATTCTCCGGTATACCATTTGATTTACTGAGAATAAATAAACTACCATCTCCACCACGTCCAATTCTAAAATTTTCATCCAAATAAGTAATATCAAGCGTGGCAACTCTACCACGAGGATTATTAGCTTGTACAACCTTAAATGGGTCAAGTCGAGGGGTATTAATACCAATAATTCTATTAATTGATAAGTATCTTTTGTCAAAATCAACGTTAATGCGTTTGTCTGGTACAGGTGATGAATCTTCAATAGCAGGCTCAAAACTAGCTGTCACTTTCACATATCCAGATATTATTCCTAGAGGATGTTTGACAAAAGCAATATTGAAAAACTCTTTATTGGCAACATTAATTACTTGATACACTTTACCCAGCTTTAATCCCAAAGGCAGGGAAACTAAAGAACGGATTTCTCTAGCAGTGGAGTATTGCAGTTGCCAAGTCCCATCTAGTAATGAAATAGCATTAACCAAAGGATTAGGATTTGGGTTGCAGCTTTCTAGTTGAGTGGTCAATTGTTCAATTTCTGCGGCAGTAGTTTTGTCTAGCTGCATATCGGTAAGAGGAGAATTATCTTTGTTAGATTGCAATTCCTCAAGATAAGCTTGTAATTTTTCCTTTAACAATAGTCGATTATTCAATGGTTGAAACCTGGTTATTGATAACTATAAGATATATAATTATTGAAAAAGGTCTAGTAATCAAGCTTTATTCATCAGCAACAAATCAGAGCGAAATCTGCTTAACTGCTGGTAGGAATCATCTCTGGGCAATTGTTTAATTATGCTGCAAATTTCTAATACTGTGAGTATCCCAGAGCATGAGATTAATTTGAGTGCGGTGCGATCGCAAGGTGCAGGCGGGCAAAATGTCAATAAGGTATCAACAGCAATTCACCTGCGCTTTGATATCATCGCTTCCTCATTGCCTGAGCGTTATCAAGAGCGTTTGTTGAAGCTAAACGATCAACGAATTACAAAAGAAGGTGTAATTGTGATCAAAGCTCAAGAACACCGCAGCCAAGAGCAAAATAAAGAAGAAGCATTGCAACGTTTGCAAGATTTAATAAAGGGTGCGATCGCAGTCCCTAAACCCCGCAAAAAGAGTAAACCGACTCGGAGTTCTCAAAGGAAACGTCTAGATAGTAAAACTAAGCGATCGCAAATTAAAGAATACAGAAAGAAAATTACAGATGAATAAATTGCGATCGCCCTTGATCAATTAAATCTTTGCGCCTTTTCTTTGTTGCTAACCTCAACATCTATGATGCAATAAAGAGTTATTTTAGTATCAACCCTATTCATGAGCAACACAGAAGTAGTAGTAATTGGTAGCGGTATCGGCGGACTAAGTTGTGCTGCAATCCTAGCACGTTATGGAATTGAAGTCACCGTAGTAGAAAGCCACTCGATTGCAGGTGGTGCGGCTCATGCTTTTGAACGTAATGGCTATAAATTTGATTCTGGTCCATCTTTATATTCAGGTTTATCTTACACTCCTTCCCCTAATCCCTTACGCCAAGTTTTAGATGCTATTGGGGAAGATTTACCTTGCATTACTTACGATACCTGGGATTGTTATCTACCAGAAGGTGATTTTGCTGCTCAAGTTGGTGCTAACCAGTTTTGTGAAGTCTTGCAAAAGCTGCGGGGAGATAAAGCTGTAGCAGAATGGCGCAGACTACAGGAAATTATGACACCTTTGGGTAAGAGTGCGATCGCACTTCCACCCGCCGCCCTGCGCTACGATTTAGGTGCAGCGTTAACTGTAGGTAAATTTGCACCTTCCTTACTGCAACACGCGGCTAATGTCATCAAATTAACAAAACCTTTCTCTCATATTATTGATGGTGTAATTACAGATTCATTTATTCGCAACTGGTTAGATTTACTTTGCTTTCTGTTATCTGGATTACCCGCAGATAAAACAATTGCCGCAGAAGTTGCATATATGTTTGCCGATTGGTATCGTCCCAATGTCGTGCTAGATTATCCCATTGGTGGAAGTGCTGCGTTAGTTGATGCTTTAGTACGCGGATTAACTAAACATGGTGGTAAGTTAATCTTAAATGCCCATGTCGAACAAGTATTAGTAGAAAATAACCGTGCGGTTGGTGTAAGACTGCGGAATGGTAAAGAAATTAGAGCAAATAAAGCAGTAGTTTCTAATGCTTCTGTTTGGGATACCCTCAAACTCATTCCCGAAGGTGCTGTTCCAAAACGGTATGTGCAACAGCAACAAGCAACACCAGAATGCGATAGTTTTATGCACTTGCATTTAGGAATTGATGCTACGGAATTGCGCTCAGATCTTAGTATTCACTACATAGTAGTCAACGATTGGGATAAAGGCATAACTGCACCTCAAAACGTCGTAGTTGCATCAATTCCTTCAGTTCTTGACCCATCATTAGCACCACCAGGTAAGCACGTAATTCACGTTTATACTCCTGGTAACGAACCTTATTCTATTTGGCAAGGAATAGAAAGAAACAGTAAAGAATATGCCTTACTAAAACAACAACGTGCAGAAGTAATGTGGCAAGCTTTGGAAAGAATTATTCCTGATATTCGTGATCGTTGTGAAGTAACTTTAGTAGGTACTCCCCTCACTCACGCTAGATTTCTGCGTCGTCATCATGGTAGTTATGGGCCAGCAATTGCCGCAGGTAAAGGTTTATTTCCTGGTGCTAATACACCTTTATCTGGATTATTGTGTTGTGGAGATTCTACCTTTCCTGGGATTGGTTTGCCTGCGGTTGCTGCTAGTGGGATGATTGCTGCTAATACTATTGCTCCGGTACAGCGACATTTACAGTTGCTCAATGATGTTATTTAATACAAGTTACTAAATATGAGTGTGCGATAGGATGTAGCTTCAAGTTTATTGATTGAGGCAACCGTATGCAGATCAACTTAGTTCCAGTTTGTGAACCTGGTAATTCCCACGGTGGCGAGATGATGATAGATGCAATCACTCGTTTCAGGAAGCGGCTGCTTACTGTTATTGTTGTTTGCCCAGAAGCAGGTTTTGAATACTCAGGTGAAGAAGCAAGACCTGATAACATCACTCATGCCGATATTAATGCTGCGATTGCTTTGTTTCGTGAGCCAGGAACTATCGGTCAAGTTACAGGATTCATTCATGAAGATGGAATGAACATTAACATATCTGGCACAGGTGGTTGGTATGGGCAAAAATTTATGAAATGCTTGACACAAAATAATATTCAGCCGTGGTTTTATCCAGTGAAATCAGTCTATGAGAGATTTAAAGAAGGGTCAGGAAAATCTGAGGATTTTTCTGGACTAGATGTAGATTTATCTACTCACAAGCGTCTGAAATATTGGGAACTTTTTTTAATAGATCAGATTGTTCCACATCTGTACACAGAAAACCTAGATCCTTTCGGTTTAAACCGCCGAACAGGAACCTGGCAAAAGTCTTGGCAGACAGATGAGACAGAAGAGGACTATCCAGAGAAAGATCAATTAGAAGCTATTCTTTCTAATACTGCTTTTTATCGTACATTCTTAGATGAGATTGCCAGTTTACGATTTTTAAATAAACTCAGCGTGCCAGACCAAAAAGCCAAAGAAACTCTGAAAAGACATATTTATGTTGGTGTAATAACGTGTATCGAAACTTACCTATCTGATGCGTTTATAAATACGGTTTTGTCGCATAAAGATTATTTAATATCTTTTTTTACCTCATTTAAAGACTTCAAAGAGCAAAAAATTGGCATGAACGAACTTTTTGACGTTGCTAGCAACGCAGAGAAAATAGCAAAAAAGGCAATGTTAGAAGTCCTTTACCATAACTTACCTAAAGTTAGTAAGATGTACGAATCAACATTTAATGTTGTGTTTCCAAATTTCTCTGAAATTCAAAAAGCTGTATCAATAAGACACGATTTAGTACATAGGAATGGGAAGACTAAAGAGGGCAGACAGATTGTTATAGATGATATGATAGTTGATGATATTATCTCTAAAGTTGAAAGCTTTATTAGTGAAATCGATCAAAGATTGAAAGATAAAGATAAACCTTCTGAGCCTTCCAGCACAAGCTAACAAGTAGCTGCACCGGAACGCCCCAATACGGTTGGCTGAACAGCAAGGTTTAACTTTGTCTGGTAATCTTTGTCGTTAGACTGCAAGGTTGTAGATAGCGATCCTCTGTAGGAGTTGCTGTGTGATCGTAGATAAAATCCATGAGCATAAAGACGGGGATAACGTATTGACAATGTAAATACATCATATCTACACTACAAGGTATGGATGTGTATTTCATACTCAATGAGGTAACCTTTGTCTGGAATGATGATAAAGCTCGGATTAATCCCCAAAATCATGACGGCGTAACTTTTCAGCAAGCAACAGAAGCCTTCTTTGATCCATTTCTTGTAGTAGTTGATGCCAGCCGTAATGATGAAGCACGAGATGCTGTTATTGGTTTAGACAAACGTTGGAATCTCTTATACGTCGTCTACATTGAGCGTGAGAAAGACATCATTCGGATCATTTCCGCTCGTAAAGCCACACGCAAGGAACGTGAATATTATGAAAGTTGAGGCATTGAAAAAGCGGTTAGATAAAAATCGTCCAATGACAACGATTACCATTCGTATTCCCGAAGATGTGATTGAAGACTTGAAGCGAATCGCACCACTGCTTGGTTTTTCGGGTTATCAGCCTTTAGCGCGTGCCTATATTGGACAAGGACTCCGCGCCGATATTGAGCGTTTAGAAGGGGATGCGGTCTCTGCGCTAATTGCCAGTTTGAAGCGTCATGGTGTGAGTGATGAAGTCATTCAAGAGGCGCTTGGTGAGGTCGCTCAGCGTTAACCTAAATTCTGAAGCGCAGTCCAATTTCTCCGTTTTATCAATCAGTAACTTTAAATTAATAATGACATCCACCCCCACAACGATCGCACCCTTAAGCTGGTCAGAACTAGAAACCCTCACCGACTATCAAGTAGATACCATCAATGGGTCTACCAATGCTCAAGCTTGTTTGCGCTTATTTGGCATGAGCGAATCTGATGTACGGGTAACTCTATACCGCGACTACCACGCCTGGTGTCCTTACTGTCAAAAAGTTTGGTTGTGGCTGGAGGAAAAGCAGATTCCCTACCGCATCAAAAAAGTCACAATGTTTTGCTACGGGGAGAAAGAAAGCTGGTATAAACGTATAGTGCGATCGGGTATGCTACCAGCCCTTGAGCTAGACGGTCGCTTGATCACGGAAAGTGATGACATCTTGCTCGCTCTGGAACAAGCCTTTGGTGCTTTAGCTCTTAGCATGGAAGACCCCAAAGTAATCCCTCTACGGCGCTTGGAGCGACTTTTATTTAGAGCTTGGTGTTCTTGGCTTTGTTATCCTACAAGGTCTTCTAGGGAAGAACAGCATAACCGAGATCAATTCAAAGCAGTAGTAGCCAAGGTAGAAGAGGCTTTAGGCAGTACTCCTAGCCCTTATTTTTTAGATGGGTTCAGCACCGTAGATGTAATATTTACGCCCTATGTAGAGCGCATGAATGCCAGTCTTTACTATTACAAAGGGTACTCTTTACGGGAGGAAAACCCACGTTTAGCAGACTGGTTTGCGGCTATGGAAAGCCGACCTACTTATCGCGGCACTCAAAGCGACTTTCATACCCACGTACATGATTTACCACCCCAGATGGGAGGATGCTGGGAAAACGGCGAACCTCAGATGCTGATTAATAAGGCAAAGGTGGATCATGGTTCCTGGTTTGAGCTACCTGATGTAACTTATTCAGAACCAGAAAATTCCCGTAAGGAAGCACTGCACCGTGTAATTAAGCACCGAGCCAATATTATTAAAGTAAATCCTGCCGATGACAAATTATTTGATGAAGCTTTGCGTTGTGCCTTAACTTATATGATGACAGGCAAAGTTTGTACGCCACCATCGGGTTCTGATGTTGCTTTGCGATATTTGCGCGATCGCATTAGCGTACCTAGAGATATGTCTATCTACGCCGCCAAGCGACTCAGAGAAGCTTTAGAAGCAACCGCAGCAATAGCTGGCAATAATCAGAGTACCCCCATTCCCTTTAACCATCGGCGGGATCAAAATCCCGCTAATTTTGCTAAAAATTAGCAAATTCAACTCTGCTGTCTAAATCTTCTGGTAGCGCCGTCAACAGGGCTTTTCGAGCAAATTTGGCAAAACTTACAAATCTTAAATAACTAGCATCTTGCTAAAGATAGATTTTTTAGTGATAATATTGAAATCAAGCATCTATCTTAGCTTTGCTAGTCTAGTTGATATATTTCCAAAAGTTATTAATTAATAATTACGCACAAACCATATATATAGCTGGGGCTAACAGTCGTTAATCCCCATCAATGGTGTATATGCTGCTGAGTGTGAGTTGTGAATATATCAGCCGAGCTAATAAAAATGGCGCTAGCACATACGTAGTTATCAATAAATCACATCGGCACAAGAGTAACAACAGAAAATTCTATGTCTAAATTTTCCCGTCGAGCAGGCAAGGTCAAGCAATTACCCGTTGTTAAAGAAGGCATCAACAAAACACAGCTATTTACTACTACAGGATTAACCGCATTAGCTGTTAGTAGTAGCATGATTCTACCTCAAACTGCTCACGCTCTACCCACAGGTGCAACTGTGCAATCAGGCACAGTGCAAATCCAGAATCCAAATAGCACAACTACCAACATCACCCAGACAACTAGCAAAGCAGTTATTAACTGGGCTGACTTTAACATTGCTGCTCCAGAAACCGTTAACTTTCTGCAACCTAGTACCTCATCTGCTACACTTAATCGCGTCACTGGCAATCAATCTTCCAATATTCTGGGAAAAATTAACGCCAATGGTACTGTTTTATTAATCAACCCCAACGGCATTATCTTTGGTAATACAGCCAATATTAATGTTGGTAGTTTATTAGCTACTACCTTAGATATTACCAATAACGACTTTTTAGCTAACAACTATAAATTATCATCGGTAGCCGGAAAACCAGCTACTACTGTGACTAACAATGGTCGTATTACAGTTAAAGAAGGCGGATTTGCTGCTTTAGTCGCGCCTGGAGTTTCTAACAGTGGTGTAATTAACGCCCGCTTGGGAAAAGTCGCCCTAGCTTCTGGTACTGCTGCTACTTTAGACTTGTATGGAGATAACTTAGTATCTGTAGCAGTTGACCCCACAGTTACCCAAATTGTTGATAATGATGGAAACTCAGTTAGCAATTTAATTAGCAATACAGGTAATCTTAATGCTGATGGTGGATTAGTTCAACTCAGTGCTGCTAGTGGTGCTACGGTAGTTAACAATGCGATTAATACCAGTGGAATTATTACTGCTCGTACAGCAGAAATGCGTGATGGCAAGATAGTTTTAGATGGTGGTAAAGGTAACGTCGCGATTAACGGTAATTTAAATGCTGGTAGTACTGGTGCTAGTAGTATTAATGTAAATGGTAACAACGTTGCTGTAAGTGGTAGCAGTATTACAGCAGGTGGAGATATCAACCTGCAAGCAGCCAATACCGCTAAGGTTGAAGATAATGGCAATATCTCAGCCAAAGTGCAAGCGCAAGGTAATCTGAGGATCGCTGGCAACAACGGTATCACAATCAATGCCAATAATGCTACTGGTACACCGATTAGTAGTGGTAAAGATACCAGTTTAATTAGTGATAGCACAGTTGATACGAATAGTCGTTTTAATAGTAAAGGCAAGTTTACTATTAATAGTATTTCTGGTACACCGATTAGTTGGACAAGTGCTGGTAGTACGGTGAATGCTGGTGGTAGTGTGAATATCGATGCTGGATACACTGGGTCATCTTTATTGGTGCAATCAAATAGTGGTATTCGGTTTGTTAATGGGATAGATATTACTGCACCTAATAGTAATATTGATGTCACTAATAGTGATACAGGATTGTTAGCGAGTACAAAGACTTTAATTTTACGTAGTGGTAGTGGTGGTACAGAAGTAGAACGTGGTATAAATATTGGTTCTGATGTGACGGTAGCAGGTGGTAATATTTTCCTCAATGCTACACAGTCCAATATTAATACTCAAGCACTCCTTGCGGCTACAACTGATGGTACTCGTGGTGGTAATGTAATTGTCAATGCCAGCAATGGCAATATTGGGGTTGATGTAATAGACGCTAGTAGTATTGCCACTATTGGAGATGCAGGTAATGGTGGGAATGTAACTTTGACTGCTGGTCAAGGCATCAGTGCCGCTACTGTAGCCTCTGAAAGCGTAGCTAATAATGGCATTGCTGGCAGTGGTGGAAATATCAGCTTAAAAGCTGGGAATGGTACAATCAGTGCAGGTGATGTATTCTCTACCAGTGTTGGTAGCAACAAAGCAGGCAATACAGGTAGTATCAACCTCACTGCTACTAACGGTAAGATTGGTTCCACAGGAATTATAATCACTATAAGTCAATCGGCTAATGGAGATGCAGGTAATAGTGGGAATGTGACTTTGACTGCTGGTCAAGGCATCAGCGCCGCTGATGTAGCCTCTGAAAGCCAAGCTAATAATGGCATTGCTGGGAGTGGCGGAAATGTCAGCTTAAAAGCTGGGAATGGTACGATCAGTGCAAATAATGTAACCTCTGGCAGTATTGGTGGCAACAAAGCAGGTAATGCAGGTAGTATCAACCTCACTGCTACTAACGGTAAGATTGGTTCTACAGGACTTATAGGCACTATAAGTCGATCGGCTAATGGAGATGCAGGTAATGGTGGGAATGTAACTTTGACGGCAGATCAAGACATCCGCGCCGCTTTTGTAACCTCTCAAAGCCAAGCTAATAATGGCATTGCTGGCAGTGTTGGAAATATCAGCTTAAAAGCTGGTAATGGTACGATCAGTGCAGGTGATGTATTCTCTAGCAGTAATGGTGGCAACAAAGCAGGCAATGCAGGTAGTATCAACCTCACTGCTACTAACGGTGACATCGTTTCTACAAGAAGTATATTGAGTATAAGTCGATCTGCTAATGGAGATGCAGGTAATAGTGGAAATGTGACTTTGACGGCAGATCAAGACATCAGCGCCGCTATTGTAGCCTCTGAAAGCGTAGCTAACGGCAATGCTGGCAGTGGTGGAAATGTGACTTTGACTGCCAGTAGTGGTGATATTGTATCTGGAATTATTTCTACTATTACCAGAGGAGTTGGTACTACTCAAACCGCAGGTAATGTTACCCTAACCGCTACTAATGGTAATATTGGCGTTGACATCATTTCTACAGAGAGTGGTGGTACTGGCGGGAAAGTCAATATTACAGCAGGTAAGACTTTTCAAGCTTTGAGTACCATTCTTGATGCCAATGGTAATGATACTGGCAATAGTATTTCTACTGCCGGAGCTTTGGGTGGTGGTGCGGTCACAATCAAAGTAGGTAGTCCTGGTGTACCGTTTATAGTTGGTGATGCTACTACTAACGGTACTTTCGGGGGAATTAATACAGGTAGCTACAAGATTGACCCAACTAAAATTATTACTGGTACATACACCAATGGGAATATCAAAGTGATTAATACTCCCTAATGCTGGTGAAATGAGCAGTTAACTCAACTCAGTAGGGAAAGATAAAGTTGAGTTAATTAGAAACTGTTGAAAGCGGGCGATCGCATTATCCTTAACTTAGTTAACTTGGAAAGTGCGATCGCTTTTATATTCAAGTTAAAAAAATCCTCTAACACCAAAAAACAAACGCGGATCACGATTAAAGTTAGTATCTGTGCGACTGAGTGGAAAGCCTAATTCTCCTTGAATTAAAAGAGCATTGTTCACCACAAAACGTACACCTAAACCTGCTGAACTTAAAGCATCACTACTATTTTCTGCTGCTGTGGGAAACTTTCTAAATACCTGCCCGTAATCATAAAAAATATAAGGTTGCGTTCCTAATAATCCTACGCCAGCCAAATTACTCACAAATTGACGTTGAATTTCTGCACGTAAACCATATCCCGAATCACCTAAAATTTGTGATGTCTCAAATGCGCGTCCAAATTCATCGCCTCCTAATCCAAATTGCTCGGAAACTAACAAAGCATTATCAGTAATTTGGGCAGTACCGGATAAATCTAAGGTAAAATTAGGAGATAAAGTTTGTCTGCGTGTTAGATTCAAATTTAATTTAGTAAAATCTGCTCTACCTTGAGCGCGGGATAAAGGTTGATTTGGTGTCCCTGATGTTGTCGCACCTAAACCACCAATTCCTTGAGAAACCTGTACTCTCCCAGTGGTAATTCCTTTTGCATCAAGGCGATCAAAATTAAGTCCTGCTCTCAAAATCCGCAAGCGGTCTAAATTCAGAAATTCTGATGTACCAGTAAATAAAGTAGTAACATCACGATTAGTATATTCAAATTCGCTATTAAAGTAGAGATTACGAGTACGAGAGCGAATAAACGGATAAGTCACCCCCAAAGATGCCGAATAAGTATTACCATTAATCTTAAATTTGCTTAATTCATTACCTGGTTGCACGTTAGTATCAGCACCATTTAAGGTAACTCGTAACCCTTCAAAATCAACTGGTAAAGCTACACTTAAAGCTGTAGATCCTAATTCACTTGGCGTGATGGGGTTGGTAGCACCACTAATAGTAAATTGCTCTCCTAAAACAGAATTTAATAATAGTGCTGCTTGCGTTCTCAATGACCCAACTGATTCACTACCTCGGTTATTAAAATCAAAGAAAATATTACTAGCTTGATGATTTACATTAATTGTGAGGATAGCTGCACCAAAACTTTGACCAGAACTTAAAACGCTTTGCACATTAAAACCAGCTAGATCGTTAGCTAATAGTAAATAGCGCTCTAAAGTCCGTATATTTAAGGGTCGTGAAGCAATAATTTTATCTCCAAATCCTGTTAAGCGGTTTCGTTGAATTGCTGAACTACCTACGAAATCAACTCGCTCAACAAATCCTTCAATTACTTGTATTTTAGCTACACCATTAGCAATTGTTTGTTCAGGCACAACTGCTTGTGATAAAATATAACCCTCATTTCGATATAATTGCGTAATTTTACTAGCAATTTCATAGAGATCGCCCAAATTAATCTCACGTCCTAAAAACTGTTGATAAAATTGTTGCAACCTTTCAGGTTTATAAACAGTTGTGCCGACGATTTGTAAATTATCTAAGCGGAATTTAATTTCTTCTGCCCCAGCAGGTGGAGTTAATTCTTCACGCTGAGGAACCGTAATTTGTTGTTGATTTTCGGAGGGCGATACTGGGGGTTGTAACTCCTGTTGAATCAGGCTAGGATCTGTATTAGGAGGAAGTGGAGGGACATTTTGTGCTAAAAGGCTAGGGGTGAAAATTAATTCAATACTTAAGAAGCAAATTAAAAAATAATTTATTTTCAATAAATTTAAGTTAAGCAATTACGTCTTAGTAGAGTCAGGTACAACTGATTATACAATAACTTTATAATATAATTGGATATCTTTTGTATGGAATCTATGTTGATCTACGGTTAATTTAAAATTTTAAATAAAAAAGATGTTTGCTATAAGTATAATAGCTGCATAAAGTTTATTACGTTAATATCTTGACTTACTACTAGCAAATTTAAGGGTCAGCATTCAACACTCAGCAGTCAGCTATAAACTAAAACACCAAAATTATCAGTAATTTAATAGTTGCTGGCTTAAAGAGCGATCGCATCCAATTTTCAGCGATACTAAGTAAAGTAGAATAATTCCCCATTCGGCTTTTGCTCCCCCATGCTTTGCGACTACCTGCAACTAATACTGACTGCCCGCGTGTACGATGTTGCCCAGGAAACTCCCCTGGAATACGCTCCAAATTTATCTTCCAGGCTAAATAATAAAGTCCTACTTAAAAGAGAAGATATGCAGTCTGTCTTCTCTTTTAAACTGCGGGGCGCTTACAACAAAATGGTGAATTTGTCGCCAGATATGCTGGCGCAAGGCGTAATTGCTGCATCTGCGGGAAACCATGCTCAAGGTGTTGCACTCGGCGCTAGTAAATTAGGTACGCAAGCAATTATCGTCATGCCTGTTACTACTCCCCAAGTCAAGATAGATGCAGTTAAAGCTAGAGGGGGAGTAGTCGTGTTGCATGGGGATACTTACGATGATGCCTATGCTTACGCCCGTCAACTAGAAGCAGAGAAAGGTTTGACATTTATTCATCCTTTTGATGACCCCCATGTAATTGCTGGGCAGGGGACAATTGGCATGGAAATTATGCGGCAATATCAGCAACCGATCCATGCTATTTTTGTAGCGATCGGTGGTGGTGGGTTAATTGCTGGAATTGCTGCTTATATTAAACGGTTACGTCCCGAAATTAAAATTATTGGTGTTGAACCAGTTGATGCCGATGCGATGCACCAGTCATTAAAAGCTGGTCATCGGGTGCGCTTATCTCAAGTGGGGTTATTTGCTGACGGTGTTGCAGTGCGGGAAGTGGGAGAAGAAACATTCCGCTTATGCCAAGAATATGTAGATGAGATTATTTTGGTAGGTACAGATGATACCTGTGCTGCAATTAAAGATGTATTTGAAGATACGCGATCGATTTTAGAACCAGCAGGTGCATTAGCCGTTGCAGGTGCTAAAGCTTATGCAGAAAGAGAACAAATCGCAGGAGAAACATTAATTGCCGTTGCCTGCGGTGCTAACATGAACTTCGATCGCTTGCGGTTTGTTGCAGAACGAGCAGAATTTGGTGAACGTCGAGAAGCAATATTTGCAGTCAATATCCCTGAACAACCAGGAAGTCTTCGCAAGTTTTGTGAATGCCTGGGCAGACGTAACCTAACTGAATTTAACTATCGCATTGCTGATGAAAAAGAAGCCCATATTTTTGTAGGTTTACAAATTCAAAATCGTGCCGATGCTATTTTAATGGCTGAAACTTTTGAAAATTGTGGTTTCAAAACTATTGATTTAACCGACGATGAATTAACAAAATTGCATTTGCGGCACATGGTTGGTGGGCGTTCTATCTTAGCCCATCATGAATTACTTTACCGTTTTGAATTTCCCGAACGTCCAGGCGCATTGATGAAGTTTGTTGCTTCCATGAGTCCTGATTGGAATATTAGTGTTTTTCACTACCGCAACAACGGTGCAGATTATGGGCGCATTGTTGTAGGGGTGCAAGTTCCCCCAGACGAGATGTCACAGTGGCAAGCATTTTTGGATACTTTGGGGTATCGCTATTGGGATGAAAGTAATAATCCTGCTTATAAACTGTTTCTGGGGTAGGCTTGGGAAATTATTGACATTTTTTAATTGCTTCAAAAACCGACATTTCATAGGCAAAAAATTTCTAGGAGTTTCAGTTTGCCGACGCAGAAACAATCGAATACAGCAATTTTTGTTTGTCAGTTACTTTCTAATTTGTACCAACCAATTCAGGTTTTCCGCTATGACCATAAATTGAAAACGCTTTATATTCAGGCGGGAGCAAGTGATGAAATTGCCATCATAATTGATGAAGAGGGAATTTGGGACTTTGTTCTATGATGCAGAATCTCGACCAAATGACAACGGCTGAACTAAAGCAGTATCTTTCAGAACATCGCAATGATGAAGAAGCTTTCCGTATAGGGTTGCAAACTCTCATGAATCGTCGCGATCCTAATACTCCTCGTCAGCCATATCCTTTTGATCTTGACGATCCTGAAGCTGAAGTAGAAGCCATACTGAGAGAAAAACTTAATCAGTCTGGATAAAGCATTGATTTACCAAAGAAAACTTCCGAACATAAAATATAAAATTGCAATGCGTCTTCGTTTAACAAATTTCCCTAAATCGTAACCCCACGATGCAAACACTCTAATCATCGCAGCACACCAAGCCTCAACCCTACTAAAGCAATAATAGCCACGACCAGAGAAACTAAAAAAGCATTGCGAGTTGCTGAGGTAATTCGTGCTTCGTCGCGCTCCTCATCAGTTTTAGCCTGGACGAACCGTTGTCTCTGGATAGCAAAATACACGCACTGGGATAGTATCAACAGAGCCAGAGGAAGAAGAACCCAACGACTGGCTAATGCTAACCCTATACCGCTCAAAATAGTTAGCAACGCACCTGTGAAGAGAAAACGACCAACAAACCGATCTTCTTTCTCCTGAGTTATTGCTTCTAAAGCATCGTCCATGAAGCTGGCGTATCGTGCTTGTTGAAGGGTGAAAGCTCCACCAATTACCCAGAAAATTCCAAAAATACGCAGCAAACATTCAAGAGCGAATACAAGCGTATCAATCATGAATTCCTTCTTTTCACAGAACCGAGCTAAGAAGCATTTTGATTAAACCAGTTGATAGCTATAGTTTATCCAGTGATGAGGTTGTCACTCCATCAGCCCAAGGATTTTAATATTGTACCTTTTCATAAGATTGCCCTTACGATCTGGAGGAAATTTTAAGCGATCGCTTCTATCCAGGTGAATCTGCAAGTGATGAGATGATGGAATAGGTAGTTAGCTGAATACCAGTTCCATATTGCAAAATGCAAAAACAAAAGAATAAATTTAGCCACCTTACTGCAATAGAAAGAGTTTATCTCTCTTTTCCCGCCCGATTTCTAATAGAAAACAATCTGCTTCAAGGTAAAATTCTAGATTTTGGTTGTGGCTTTGGTAATGATGTTAAGCTATTGCAACAAAAAGGCTTGGATATTACTGGTTATGACCCTTATTATTTTCCGCAATACCCTAACGAAAAATTTGACACTATCATCTGCTTTTATGTTTTAAATGTTTTATTCCCATAAGAACAAGCTAATGTTCTTATGGAAGTTTCACATCTACTTAAACCAGGAGGAAAGGCGTATTATGCAGTGAGAAGAGACATCAAAAAAGAAGGTTTTAGAGAACATTATATACACAAAAAACCTACTTATCAATGTATTACTAAAATTCCCTTTAAGTCAATTCATTTAGATGAATATTGCGAAATTTACGAATATACTCATTATAATTATCAAAGAAATTCATCTAATCAATGTGTTTTTTGCAACCCTTATAGAAAGTTAACTTTACTAACAGAGTCGGCAACAGCCTATGCTATGTTTGATGGATATCCAGTGAATAAAGGTCATGTTTTAATTATACCTAAGCGCCATGTAGCTAATTACTTTGAACTACCTTTTAAAGAGCAGTCAGCTTGCTGGTTGATGGCAAATAAAGTTCAAGAGATTTTAAGTAAAGAATTTCAGCCTCATGGTTTTAATGTGGGGATGAATGTGAATAAAGATGCAGGGCAAAATATGATGCACGCTAGTATTCATGTTATCCCTCGTTACAAAGGCGATGCTGTTGATTCTAGAGGCGGAATGAGATCTGTAATTCCTAAACGAAAAATTAGGAATTAAAAATTATACTTTCAGCAGTTGTAGTTAAAATCAATAAGTTTCTACGACCTATCAACCCATCATTTTTATTCATGGTTATTGAAGGAGAAATAAAAGTTGGTTTAATTTTTTCTAATTTTAGACTAGAGCCAAGCAGCTAGTTGATAGTGAAAACTTACTCAATAACTCGCTCACATACTAAAACAGTGCCTTTTTCTCCTTTGGTAATTCGTAATTCCTCATCAAGATAAAGAATCTTGAGATTACCTTTAGGAGATTTTTGTATCTTGAATGAAACTTGTCCAGTTTTAATATCCATCCCCTGCGGTGGCACAATTCCAAACATCATCCGCAAGATGCTGTTCATCAATCTTTCCTTTAAATTAGTTTTAGCAGGCTTAGATTGCTCACCAAAGATGGCTTTCCACGCTTCCATCTGATTTTGATTCTGGGGTGCTAAAGTTGCTCCTGTAAATTTTACTTGCAAGGTACTGTCATCAGTAGGTTGACAAATTCCCAAGTTCTGGACGATGCCTTGTAGCTGAGGAATATTCTCATCTACTGTAATAAATTCAACAATAATGTCGTGAGTGCGTTGCCCATTATCTAGGGGAATTACAGGTTGTAATACTCGCTCAATTGCAACCTTCAATTTAACAGGTTGAAACATATTAAAGGCAAGCCGACCGAGGGTATAAATATATTTGCCGTCTGGTTGCAGTTCTCCATTAGGAAAATTGGGGGCGCTAATCAATAACCATTGCCCATTCATAAGTTCTTCACTACGAGTGGGGGCGGCTGTAGGATTGAAGTGTACCAGTTGATTTATTGCTGTGATTACTGCTTCATGTTTGGTGTTACCGCCATAGGTAGCAAGCACATTTTTCAGATTTTCCTTTGCTGCTTTTCTATCTTGATCAGTACTCATTTGGGGTTGTTAATATTTCTCAAATTAATCAGCGATCGCTATTGCTATTATTAGATCGTAGATGCGATGGCAATCTGATCTTACCAAGGTAAGCGATCGCCATCCCAGGAAAAAAATTCACCACTATCGCTTTCTTTTAGTTGATCAATAACCACTAGCAACTGCCCAACTGTACGTTCAACGGAAAATAGTTTTTCTGGGGGAACATTACGCTGAAATGGTTGAGATAATTGTGTATCAGTTGTACCAGGATGTAAAGTAACAACGATCGCGCGTGGACAGCTACGCTTATATTCAAGCGCCGTTGTCCGCATAAACATATTTAATGCTGCCTTTGATGCGCGATAACCATACCACCCGCCCAAATGATTATCGCCGATACTACCAACTTTAGCCGAAATGGTGGCGAAGATAGAGCGTTGCTGATGCTTAAACAAAGGCTGTACGTGCTTTGCTAACAAAACTGCACCAATACTATTTACCTGAAAATACCGAATTAATTGTTCTGCATTGAGTTGTCGCAAACTTTTCTCTGGTTGCATTGTTCCTTCATGCAACACACCTACGCAATTGATTACATAATTCAGTGTCGCTGTCTCTGCTTTGATTTCTTGTACAACGGTATCAATTTGCGCTTCTTCTGTAATATCCATTTGCAGACAACGCAAACGAGGATCTGATATTGTTAATATTTCTGCTTGCGGGTTGCGATAGGTAGCATAGATGCGTTGTGCGTGATTATTTTGTAGAAATTGGCGCACAAACTCTAAACCAATTCCCTGACTTGCTCCAACAATCAACGCCGTTGTAGAATTGTCTTGAGTTTTTGTCTGCATAAATGTCGTCTATCCATTGGGTTGTATTTTTACTTTTTTTTCCTGCAAGTCTAGGCATATTAAGGCAGGTAATCATAGGAAACGAATTAAGTCATCAATTACTTGCTCTAGGATTATTGTTATTTGCTATCGATCAAGCTCGCATGGCTGTAGTTGATTTGCAACAAGTAGCTGAAGCAAAAAAGCAATTTCAGGATTTACGCTTGGATCATTTCTATACAATCACTTTAAGCACAATTGCTATAGAAATTATAGGCTTTTATACTTCATCAATTTTACTAGGTTGGGGAATTATTTTAGTATTATTAAGCCAGGTTTGGTTTAATTTATTTGCAGGTATACAAATTCAGATATCCGAAGCTATAACAATTCAATCTTGGGGAGTTCCTGAAAGGATTCCTGTTTTAATTGCAGATGGATTGGCATTAATCTTAATTTGGTTTTGGATATTACAAATCTATCCTCTAGAAATTGTTTTAGGAATTTGGGTTTTGGCTCTAGCTTATGGATGTATAAAATTGTTGAATCAACGATAGATAGCTTCTATTAATTAAAATGTTCCTAGCAATGGAAGTACTTTCTTCTTGAGCAACTCCACTAAAGCTGGTTCCATATATTCGTATTCGTCAGGAATATTTAGACAAATCACTCGCTTGTCTCTAAGCCAATCTCGAAATTTTTGGGAAAGTTTATTGCGATGAGATTTTTCCATGACAAAGATTATATCTGCCCACTGGATTGCCTCACTAGACAAACTAATCTCTGCATTTCGATCTAATCCGGCAGAATCTACTTCCAGCCCCTGATACTCAGAAAATACAGTTTCGGCTGTAGGGCTGCGTAATCTGTTTTTGCTGCAAATAAATAAAAGCTTTTTCATCTGTAACTCCTGTTTATTTTTTAGCCACTTTCTCAAATTTTTCCATAATGGTTAACAAAATTAAAGAACGGAGAAAAACTAAAAAGCTTAACCCTGATAAGATAAAAACTGCCATAGCCCAAGAACTATAGGAACCAATTAAAAGTATTGTACCAGATAATAAAGTTAAGCCAGTAAAACAAGCATAAGTTAAGCTTTTAATAGCTAGATTCATGCGTTTGAACGTGCGATCGCTTTCAACTGAGAGTACGCTAAATTGTAACTCCCCTTCTTCAATTCTTTTTTCTAAACGATAAATTAGCAGTTCCGCAGCACTTGGTTTTGTTAATTTATATTGAATAAAGTTTTTTGCTTGTCTACCAAATTCGGCAATCACATTTCCCCGCCCTTTAGAGACAGCGATGCTTCTAATAAAAGGTTGAGCGGCTGCTACCATATTGTATTCAGGATCTAATGCCCTAGCAATACCATCAAGAGTAGTTAATGATTTTATAATAAAAGTCATCTGAGCAGGCAACCGAAATGGTTGTTGCTCAAACATGGCATAAATTTCATTACGCATCTGCCCAAATTCTTTTACATTTATCGGTTTTTCAGTAAATTTATCTAAGATAAATGTTAGCATCCGTTTGATCGGTTTCATGTCGGATACTTCTACAAGCAACCCCATATCAATTAAGCTATCAGTTAATTCTTCAGCGTCCTTTTTTAAAACTGCCCAAAATGTTTTTACCATTTGATCTTTGGCTAATGGTTTTAATTCCACCATCATGCCAAAATCATAAATAATCAAGCTACCATCTTGGCTGACAGCCATATTCCCAGGATGAGGGTCAGCTTGAAAAAAACCATCTATTAATAATTGTTTTAAATAACAACAAATACCTATTTGATTAATTTGTTTTGCGTTTAATCCACAAGCTTCTAAAGTTTGGCGATCATTTATTTTAATTCCAGGCAAATATTCCATCGTCAGTACTTTTGTTGTGGTATATCGCCAATAAATTTTAGGTACATTTACTTGGGGATAATTATTAAAATTTTCTCTAAATTTGTCAGCATTTTTACCTTCTTGGATGTAATCAATTTCTTGATATAAAAGATTAAAAAATTCGTTATAAATAGTTGCTAATTCATATTTTCTTGTCCAGGGCAGATAACGAAAACAAAAACGCTCCAATTTATGTAAAGCTTGAAAATCTAAAGTAAATAACTTATCTAAACCTGGGCGCTGCACTTTAACAATTACATCTTCTCCAGTATGCAGGCGTGCTTTGTGAACTTGCCCCAAACTAGCTGCTGCCAACGGAAAACGATCAAAATCGCGATATAAAGTATGAATAGAGTTGCCTAGTTCCGCTTCAATTAGAGCGATCGCTTGATCACCACTAAATGCAGGAACTTTATCTTGTAACAGTCCTAACGCCTGTACATACTCTAAAGGCAGTAAATCTGCACGAGTAGATAACGCTTGCCCAATTTTAATAAAAGTTGGCCCTAAATTTAGTAGAGTACGCACTAACCACTCAGCCCTACGCTTTCGATGCTCTGGGGAGTCTTTAGTAAACGTGGCATCCCACCACAAATAGAAGATTAATGTTGCAGCAGAGGCAAAAATGTCTCTTTGACGTGCCAGCAAGGAATATTTATGCTTTTGCCAGCGTAGGTGCTTAGATGAACTTTTTGTCAGCATATTTTATACAGATTTAAATTTATAGGACTTACGCATAAAACCCAGTGACCAAGATGATCGCAATCAATATAGAGTAAATTAACTTTAGTCAACCACAAATGCAGTGCGGGCATCTTGCCTGCGTGATGTTTTGGCGCTTGTGCTAATTTATAGACCAACACTATTGCCAATATTAGAATGAAATTTATACTATTTCCCGATCAACTCCAATATCACACTGGTTATGGGTGATAGGTCTGAACAATTAACAATGACCAATGACCAATGACCAATAACAGACTAATATCTTAATTATGCCCATCTACTTATCTTGACTACTTTTTACATTGTAAGTAATATTAATCACAAAATAGATTGTATATTTACCTCAAAAACTAATTATTTAATAATAAATATTTAATCTCTTACTTATACTTTAGTACTATCTAATAATCGAGGCAAAGTGAGAGTAAAATCTGTTTGATAAACTTGGCTATTTTGAAGAGGAGAGCTTTTGACATCAATTGTACCATTTAGATGTTGTACTAAACTTTTGACTAAAGCTAACCCTAAACCTGTACCTTGAATAGCTTTTTCAGTTACTCCATGACCCCGACGGAATTTATCAAAAATATAATTAAGCTCAGAAGGTGATATTCCAGAACCAATATTAGAAATAGTTAATATAACCTGCTCTTCTGATTGCTTGGTTTGTTGAGCTAGACGTAAATACACAGTACTATCGCTTTGAGAGTATTTACCTGCATTAGTTAGTAATTCAACTAGGATGCGGTTTATACTTTCTGGATCAGTATGAATAATTAGCGCTCGCTTAGGTAAATCAAGTACAAGCCTTAACCCTTTATCCCTCCATTGCTGCTCAAATGAATTAACTAAAGGTGAAATAAACTCTTTAATATCTATTTTTTGTACTTGAATCTGACTGTGAGGGGATTCTAACTTTTGCAAAGCTAGTAAATCATTGATCAGGTTAATTTCTTGACTACACTGTTGCTCTAAAATTTCCAAATATTTATTACGGCGCTCAGGGGAAAGTTCTGCTTGACGTAATAAGCGAATGGCTAAAGCCATGTTAGTCAGTGGTGTGCGTAACTCATGGCTGATTGTACTGAGGAAGTCATCCTTGAGTTGATTAAGATAGCGTAACTGGTCAATTTGTTGACGAGTTTTTTCATATAACTTTGCTTGAACATCCAAACTACACTGTAACTGTGCTGTGCGTTCTTCTACCAAAGCTTGCACTTGTCGCAGTGTTTGGTGTTGGATGATCGCGCTACTAACTTGCCTACCCACCCAGTTGAGTAAATCTAATTCCTCTGCTTGCCACAGGCGAGGTTGAGAATGTTGTAAGACTAAAAATCCTAATACAGTAGCTTGTAAATAATCGTTGCGTTGGCGAAGCCCGTCGTAGACATCGCTATCTGCATTTCCTGTAGATATCTGAGTTCCAGCAGTGTGAGCTAGTATTTCTGTTAAAGGAAAAATCAGTAGGGATGGTATTTCAGAAGGAAAAACCCCTTCCAGTTCACTTTCTAAGTTAATTTTGTCTAAATTTCTGCGATCGCCAATCACTAACGGAGTGGGAGCATCTAAGAAAGCCTGCTGGCACAAATAAGATTCTGACAGGGAAAAAGAATAATTTAAAAGATTGCTATTAACAGACGATTGACCAACAACTGTAACTCTAGCTTTAGGAATATCTTTTAAAGATTTGTTTTTGTGCAAGGGGTCTGCATATTTCAATAGCAACATCAAACCGCGATCAACTTGCAGCACTTGGGCAATACCCGATATAGCTACTTGAATAATTTGATCCAAATTCCCACAATTATGAATTGCTAGGGTTAATTGGTTAAGTAAATTTTGGTATTGTGCAACAATTCGCACTTGTCGCTGTAGCTGGACATGATTAATTGCTGTTGCTACCCATTCGGATACTAGCTTAATGATTTGTTTTTCCCAGTCGTTCCAATCATAGGGTTGCGATCGCCCCAGCACAATCACGCCGTTCACAGAGGATTGCCACTGAGTCTGAATTCCTAACACTGAGCGGATTGGACAATCTATTACTAAGTTAGTGTTAGTAACATCTGCGATCGCCAATAATTCTCCCTCAACCACTAACCCCCAAAATTCCTCTTTAAGCTCTACCCTTTGCAGATTATGCTCGTCCGCACACCAAATAGAGACCTGCCGATTAGCTTGATGGCTGGCGCTGGCAGCAACCAAGCAAGAGTCTACGTGAAAAAATTCTCCCAAAGCCGCCGCTATTTCTGGCAGAATTGTTTCTGGCTGAGGGCTACTCAAGATTAACTGGGTAATCTGTGATTGTAGCTGAGTTGGATCACCTTCATACTGCATGAATGCGCCCTTCTGTGTTTGTGGGCTAATTGATTTCACACATGGGGGCAGATGTGAAGTTACATTTTCTACCGTGAAGGCTGCCTTTGCAGTCGATGCATCCATTTCGTAGTCGCACAATTCTTATCTGCTAGCTTTTCCCAATGTGAGGCGAGCGCGGTGTTTGATACCTGAAGATCAGATGATTCATCTACCACAGTATCTATAAAAACAATAGATTAGTAGCTGTCACCCGATCGCACTGTTTGACCAAACCATCACAACTGGGTTAACCAGTTTTTGAATTAGCACTCTTTGTTATAGTTCCCAAATTATTTCGCTTTGTACCAGATTATCTCTAAATTTTGTAACTATTTCTAATTACAGCCACAATCATAAAACGTAATCTGTTATACAAAATTTAATTCAAATTTTCTTTATAAAAATATATTTTTTCTGTAGAACGAACTCCCCTCCCTGTAAACGGGGACAGGCTAGGCGTTCAACTATACAGCCAGATAGTAAGCTAACGCGCAAATAAACTTGTACATTTTTAATTGAGAGAAAAGTTATCAAATCCTATAACCCTCCCTCCTGCCTCCTATCTCCCTAAAAAATAAAATGCGCGAAACACAACAGCTTAACTCTGGCTAACGTTTCTTCTCTGCTTCCTTTAAAGCGGTTTGACTATTTTTGCGATACGAATCTACTCGGCTTTTAGCTGTTTTGTAGCGTTGATCCTTCTTATTGATAGATGCCATTAAGTCAGAAGCTTTCCGCCACTTGGCTGCTATCTCTAACCACTGAGCAGAGGACTTAGCCTTTTTGCCAGCAGCATTAGCTTGTTCAGCTAGCCGGACACCTTGAGTAAATTTATCAGGTGCTTTTGACGGTGGTTTTGACGACGCTTTTGACGGCGCTTTTGATGGTCGCGGGGAAACCACAGCTTTTGGAGAAGTTTTTGGCGCAACTGAAGCTTGAGGTGATTGAGGTTGGATCTGAATGATAAATTTACTACTTAGCCATTGATAAATCCCCCAGCCAGCCAGCAGTAACAGTAAGCTGACACTGACACCACCAGCAATACCCCTCCAGAAAACCCGTTGTTCACGCATTGAATGGGGTGATTTTGGGAGTGGTGGTTTATTTTTGGCAAATTTCTTATGTTTGCGATCTTCTGCCAACTGCTGAAATACGTTGGGCTTTTTGAGGATAATTTGTTCAGACCAAAGCAATTGACTTTCTGGATCTCGACTAATTTCATCCAACCAGAGCAACTGCTGTTCACGCGCTATCCGACTATTGATATTCACCCGTCGGATATTTCGCGGTGCGATCGCTTCTAAAATTTTCCTGATTTGATCTACCAGTACCGACTGTTCGAGTTGTTCTGGTGTTGCTGCTTCACAAAGAAGCTGCAACGCACCCTCAACAAACATCGCTCTGGTTCTCACACCTGAGTCTGCCAGCCTTTCATTTAATAGTTGAATAATCGCCGCAACACTACCCTGGCGAGCCTGTTTGGCGATATCATCCATCGGATCTGCCATTTTTGTTTGAGCCATTAATTGGTAGTTCGCCCCAACTGTCTAATGAGCGCCAAAAGCTCACAGAGAAAGGTTCTTCCGTTTTTACTGTGTTTTCCTTTGCAGAAAAAGCAGAGGAGAGATCGAGATAAAAATGTTCTCTTATGAACATTTGCACACTAATTCCGCAAGATCCTGAATGCTAGATAATTACTCTGGGAATGATACACTAAAAAGGCTAAATAACTGCGGGAAAACCAGGAATTAATCATGGGTAAAGTGATTCGGGGGCAAATTTTTGTTCTGGATGACAACATTGATACCGATCAAATTATCCCAGCAGAATACCTAACTTTAGTTCCCTCTAAACCGGATGAGTATGAAAAGTTAGGAAGCTATGCCCTAATTGGGTTACCGGATAGATACGGTAAGTTTATCGCTCCCGAAGAGATTAAAACCCGCTATCCGATTATTGTTGCTGGTGAAAACTTTGGCTGTGGCTCCTCACGGGAACACGCACCAATTGCTTTAGGTGCAAGCGGAGTAGAAGCAGTGATTGCTCAGTCTTACGCCCGAATTTTTTTCCGTAACTGTTCGGCAACAGGTGAATTGTATCCTTGGGAGTCAGTAGAACGCTTGTGCGATCAGTTTGAAACTGGACAGGAAGTAGAAATTGATTTTGACAACAACCAGCTAATTAACCACACTTTAAATAAAACTTACCCTCTTAAACCATTAGGTGACATTAAACCTGTGATTGATGCTGGCGGAATTTTTGCTTATGCTCGTCAGACAGGAATGATTGCTCGTTGAGAGTGTATTTAGCGGCACAGATTGAAGGTATTAAAAAAGTAGGTGGGTAAAAATTAACTTAAAGATCACGCTAGTCATTGATAATTGACCGACTTGAATTTTAATTTTAATTATGTCCATCTATTTATCTGTGTCTTAATATTGATTTACAATGAGTCTAAACAAATTTGAAATTTTAAAATTGTTACCATGCTGCTAAAGTCTACTACTCGCCATATCAGAATCTATACGGCTGAAATTCACAACAATGAACTCATGCCCAACGATCAGGTTTTAACAATGGATGTTGATCCAGATAATGAATTTCTGTGGAATGAGGATGCCCTGCAAAAGGTTTATCGCAAGTTTGATGAATTAGTTGAGTTATCTAGTGGGGAAGATTTGACAGAATACAATCTCCGCCGCATTGGTTCGGATTTAGAGCATTTCGTGCGAAGTCTTCTGCAAAGTGGTCAAATTAGTTATAACCTCAATAGTCGCGCTGTCAACTACAGTATGGGATTGCCACAAGTTAGTAGTTGAGTAACATTCTGTTGAAGACACCTAATATAATTGTTAAATTAACTTAGTTGCTGATCATCTGTATTCGTTGACTCGCTCTTCAGATTCATCAGCAATTAAACCAACTTTTAGTTGATTGTTTTGCTTTTGCTGCATAAACTCTTTACAAGCTCGGTGTCGGTTTTCTAAAAATCTACTCCAAAAACCTGGAAGAAATTTATCCATTGTTTCCGCTAAAGCAGAAATTTCAAGATTAATTAATTGGGATAATTGCTGACGAGAATGTTGTCTTTCAGCAATTAAATTCTGAATTTGTTCAATTTCAGCACTGTCTAAATCATTAATATTGTGTTGAGCAGGTGTATTCAATTTAATTGGAGGCATAGTAAATTTTATTTAAATTATATGAAAAAACTACATTTAAAAGCTATTTTCATCTGATGCTTACCTTTAATAAGTAGGTAGGCATAAATAAACCTATAGTAGTTTTCCCAGTCCCTAGCCCCCATTCACCAGTCCCCAGCCGCAGTTCACGAGTAACGTTTAAATTTACCCACCTACTTATCAGCGTGTCTACACAAACATCCTTAAACCCTTGGAATTATAAACCTTGGTGGTGCCAACCCTGGTCAATCTTGTTAACTGGCGTTACCATAATTTTCAGTAGTTGGTTGCTGGCAAAAACGATTTGGGTAACACTGCTCATCTCTATCCCTGTTGTAGTCTGGATGGGATACTTTTTATTAATATGGCCGCGACTAATGAGGCGTTACATGGAAAATTCTTTGTCAGACGGTGTGCCTCAACCAAAAGATTAATCCAGTAAGATTAATTTGTTAGAAGTCAAAGGTTAAAATCGGTGATTAACGGTGATATTTGGCTGTGAAAGCAAATAAGCTAACTTATTGGTATCAGCAGTATAAGCAAGAGCCAAGATCCTAACGGCCGAGTGGAGCGAAGAACTTTCATGCACAATCCTGTGGCAACAATTAACTGCCCTAATCCCCAATGTCAGACTCCCAACCCTCTAGATCATAATTTTTGTCAAAAATGTCGCACACCTCTAATTAAGCGTTATTTGAGGGCGGTGGGTGAAGCAATAGATGGTGATTTAGGTGGCTCAATACTGGCAGGTCGCTATCTATCTAAGGGGAACAGGATTCTGCTAGATACCCAACCTAGTTTACCTCCTGAAACAACTGAAGACATACCACAAGCGATCGCACCTTATTTGAAGCTTTCGCCGTATAAGCTACATATTCCCCAAGTATACGGACTAATCACGCGATCGCAGGATCAGCATCCAGTCTGGTTACTAGAGCAAGTACCTGTCTATTCAGGTGGCGTGGATAGCTCAGTTGAAGGTCAGTTAATGCCAGAACTAGCGGATGCTTGGAAAACCTCCCCTGGGCTACGTCAGCTTAATTGGCTATGGCAGATTGCTCAACTGTGGCATCCCCTAAATACTTATAATGTAACTGCTAGTTTACTGACACCAGGACTACTGCGAGTAGAAGGGTCTATAGTAAGGCTGTTAGATTTACAACCCGATAATGCCACAACCACGCTACAACAGCTAGGTAAATTGTGGTCGCAATGGGTAGAACAATCACAGCCAGTAATCAAGAATTTTTTAGTACAGCTTTGCCAGCAGTTAGAAGCAGGTGAAATCAGCCAATCGGATCAACTGGTCGCACTGCTAGAGCGGGGAATCGCTAAATGTGGTTCTTCACAAACTAACGCTTATCAAATTGCCACACTTAGCGATACAGGCCCTGTTCGTCGTCGCAATGAAGATGCCTGCTATCCACCCAGTAGCTCAACAGGCGCTACTCAAACTAATAATCTATCTCTAGCAATAGTTTGTGATGGAATTGGCGGGCATGAAGGAGGCGATATTGCCTCTAGCTTGGCAATTGAAACTATCCGAGAGCGAGTAGAAAATCTATCTGCTAGTTGGGATTGGCATCCAACTACCGTCAGCGTGGAATTGGAAAACTCAGCCTGTGTCGCTAATGACATGATTAGCCAACGTAACGATACAGAACAACGGCAAGAGCGCCAACGCATGGGTACAACAGTAGTGATGGCGTTAGCACACCAATATGAAATTTATATTACCCATGTAGGAGACAGCCGTGTTTATAGAGTGAGCCGTACAGGTTGTCGTCAAGTAACCTTAGATGATGATTTGGCTTCGCGAGAAGTCCGACTAGGATATTCTTTGTATCGAGATGCCTTACAGCATCCAGCGTCTGGCTCTTTAGTACAAGCTTTGGGAATGGGTGGCTCAGGGATGTTGCATCCAACAGTGCAGCGCTTTATTGTTGACGAAGATTGTATTTTTTTGCTCTGCACTGATGGGTTAAGTGACTATGATCGGGTAGATCAATATTGGGAATCAGAGCTTTTACCCATTTTAGATGGTCAGGTAAATTTGGCAACTGCGGCTCAAAGGTTAGTACAGATTGCTAATAGCCAAAATGGACACGACAATGTGACAGTTGCGTTGGTGCATTGTCAGGTAAGACAAGGGGATAAAACTGGGCATCAATTATCAGCGCCAGCAGCAGCGAGTTTAGCTGAAGATCCTAGCCCTGCCGATCCATCTCGCATAAAAACGCAGCGCTTGTCATCAAATCCTCCTCCCAAGCGTACTGGGATGCTATTAGGAATATTTTTACTGATGGGATTATTTGGAGGACTAGCTTATGGGTTTGTTTCTGGGCTTTTGCCTGGAGTTATTTTAAGTTCTGCTCCTAAACAATCACCAGCGAATTCTGAGCAACCCTCTCCAACCCCTAGTGATTCATCTACTTCGGGATTAGGAGTGCGATCGCTACGCCTAATTAAGAGTGATACTACAAAAGATGCTTTGGGTAAACCAATTCCCCTGTTGCTGCTCCCTGGAATTGCTCAACCCAAAAGTAAGGCACTTGGATTAGTTCCAGCTAACAGTGTTTTGGAAGTAATCCCAAAATCATCTACAGAGCAGGACAATTGGCTACATCTGCAAGTTTGCTCTCTGCCTCAAACTCTCAAATCAAACCCACCTACAGCAAAATCACCTCAAGAGCGATCGCCACGCCCCAGTGTACAATGGCAAGCTCCCCCGATTAACAAATCACCTGCAATAAATTCAAAACCTACCACAGCTAGGTATTTTTTAGTACAACCAGGAGACTCTGGATGGATTCGAGCAAAAGAACTTCTCGCGGTGAGTACCTCAAACCCAACTGTCAATAAAACTCAGCTAGGTAACTGTGCTAGTAATACTGAATCTGGCTCCGCGACCTCAACACCAGCCCCAAAACCAAGCACATCTCCTTAGAGGAGGCAGAGGAACTAAAGAATTTACATTTTTCTATTTTCTGAGATCCCTATACTTAATAATATTCACCCATCAGTTGCATTATTAAAAAACCAAGATAGCCTCATACTCGGTAGACTGTATAAGAAACTGGTACCGTCATAGCTGGAAGGTCAACGTCCTTGAATGTCTGCCTTTGAAAATCCCTGCCTTACTGTAGCTATCGATCGCCTGACCTATGGACGATTAAACTTTGATGCGTCTATACAGGCAGAACACTTCGCTATCTGGGTACTAAAAGCTCCTTGTCCTGGAGCTTATGTTCACTCTGACCGTAATTGGACTGAGAATTTAACTCAGGCTTGGTTGGCATGGCAAGAAATGTTTAATTTACGCGGTCTGCCTCATGTTCCGCTTGTACATCATATTACAGGGGAGATGCGCGGTAAGCCCGCTTGGACATTGCCGCCACAGCCCAACGCCGCAGCTACTGCACCGATGCCCAGCTATGGCAGTCGTTTGATGCAACACTTGGGAATTAGCCTTTGGGAATGGGTGTTTGATGGCTCAATTGAAAATAGTTTTGCTCAAAGTGAAGGAATTGCCATTGGGCAGACTAAACCTCTGCGCGTAAGATTGGAAATTCGTGACCCTGATTTAATTCCCCTACCTTGGGAAATTATGCAACCACAGGCTGGGAAACCAGCAATTTCTCTCAGCCAACACTTGCTATTTAGCCGCACTACTAGCGACGTTTACCCACTACAACCAGTTAAAACTGAGCAAGCATTAAATATTTTATTGGTACTAGGACAAGAAACTGCTCCTGAATCTAGTTCCGGTGGTGGTTTAAAGCTGGAACAAGAAGCCAATGTTTTAGCTAAAGTTCTGGGAAATGGAACAGCCCCAGCCTATAATGCAAATGCTGTAAATGCGGCTCCTTGTCACGTAGATGTATTGGTACAACCAACACCTACGGAACTTATTAAAGCTTTAGAAACAGAAAATTATAATATCTTTTTCTATGCTGGTCACGGTGTCCCAGCACCAGATGGTGGGTTGTTGTTTTTATCTCCTGATTCAACTCTCAATGGTACAGAATTAGCCCAGGTTTTAGTTCGTTGTCAGGTAAAATTGGCTGTGTTTAATGCCTGTTGGGGCGCTCAACCAGATCAAGATAATTACAAAGCAATTCCCCGTAGTAGCTTGGCAGAGGTGTTAATTCATCATGGGGTTCCTGCGGTTTTGGGGATGCGTGACTCGATTGCTGATGAGGAAGCTTTAACTTTTATTCAATCTTTTGCTCAAGCTTTAGTACAACGAATGCCTATTGATCAGGCAGTGGCTGTGTCAAGGCAACAATTGTTAACAATCTACAAGTTTAATCAACCTGCCTGGACTTTGCCCGTTCTGTATATGCACCCAGAATTTGATGGTGTACTACTTAATCCTATTGGGGAGGGAATTACTGAATTACCAGGTATTCCTTTGAAATTATTAGGAGAAAGCACACCCATAGCTTCTTTGCGTTCATTGGAAGAAATAGGTAAAATTTGGCAAATTCGCGGTACACGGATGCGAGTAGGACGTAGCCAGGATAATGATCTGGTAATTGAGAAGCCGGAAGTTTCTAGAAAACACGCTGAAATTATTGTGCGTGATGCTTTTTCTAGCAATCAAGTCCAGTATCAATACTTTTTACGAGATCAATCTAGTTTTGGCACATTCCTTTTAACAGGCAATGGCTGGCAAAAAGTCCACCATCAGGAGGTTATTCTGGAATCTGGAGCCAAGCTAAAGTTTGGAAGTACTGAAAGTCAAACAATGGAATTTATCATTGATTGGAAATTGTAGAGACGCGCTATGGCTCTTCTCTATAAGGGGTCTAGGTAAGGCACCTTTGATCTCTGGAGATGTCTAATAAAATTTAGATTTAATAGTTTGATTCTTCTTAACCATAGGAAAAATTAAACTTTTCTCTGCCAATGATAAGGTTGCAGAGAATTTAATCATAAATATTTAAAATTATAAAAATTCCCTCTACCCAGAGAGTGATATGTAGAGAAATAAATTTCACATCTTGCGGAACTAACTAGCGTACCAATGTAGCTAAGAATACCAAGAAATAATCAATAGTTACTAAAGCAATAAACACAGGGGTGGGACGATGAGCAGCAAAGATATTTCTTCTAAATTGACTGAGGATGCTTTATCACAAATGCAAGGTGAACTTCTAAGCTTAATTTTACAACCAGAAGATACTAATTATCCGTTGAATCCTGCCGATTTAGGTTCAGAGGCATTTTTTACCGCTCTAGAACAGCAGTTTGAGCTAGAGGAATGGTCAGATGAAGAGATATCTGTGCGATCGCAAGCTTTGTTTACCTCGCTAGACTCCTGTTGGGAACAAGCATCATCATCTACCACAGATACTTTGACAGCATCTTTATTAGACAAATTTGGGGCGCGTATACCTCAACATTGGTTGGAAGCGATCGCTCAAAAAGCAAGTGCAGTTATTTCTTCAAACCTTTCTGTAGCAGAGAAGTTAGTGCAATGCGTACAACAGCAACTACCGAATTGGGCAGAAGAAGATTTAATTGTTTTCTCGCGTCCTTTAGCTTATGCTATGCGCGGAGAAACCAATCCTGTGGAATCAACGCTTAATGCTATCCCAGAAATAGAGTGGTCTGAATTATCTGATATGGAACAAGTACGCTTGAGTTTAGCGATCGCACGATATGCTCTTGATTCAATTAACAATTAAATAGCTCCTCATAATTCATCAAATCTCTGAATTGGAAGCCGCGATCCTTGCAGTAGTATTTGGTTTCTAAGATCCAAATCGCCCACTGCTGACACTGCCGTTCAAGTTCATGCTGGTGACGGCAATATTCTTTAGGACTGATGCAGGTTTAAAAATTAATAGCCCCCTCATAAGAGAGAAATTAGGACTTTTTTTTACTCATATAACACCCGTCCTCAGCTTCTCAAGCCTAGATATTGAGTTAAAATGCGGAATTCCTGATTTCAAGTTTTGTAAAGTCAATGTTTCCTACAAACTAAACTACGGTAATCTGATCAATGAACCGTAGTTTGTTAGAGGCAAAACTTGAGTGGCTATTATCGTCCAAGACGTATCTAAACAATTTGGTAGTTTCAAAGCCGTTGAAAAAGTTAGCCTAGAAATTAAAACTGGCTCTTTAGTGGCACTTCTGGGGCCATCTGGGTCTGGCAAATCAACTTTATTGCGACTAATAGCTGGGTTAGAAGCTCCAGATTCAGGCAGAATTATCATTGCCGGGGAAGATTCTACCTATAAAAGCGTGCAAAAACGCGGTATTGGGTTTGTTTTTCAGCATTACGCTTTGTTCAAGCACTTAACCGTGCGCCAGAATATTGGTTTTGCTATGGAGTTGCGGAAAGCATCGAAAAGCAGAACGAGGGAGCGAGTAGAACTACTCCTAGAGCTAGTACAATTGCAAGGATTAGGCGATCGCTATCCCTCACAACTGTCTGGTGGTCAACGACAACGGGTAGCACTGGCACGGGCGCTAGCAGTTGAACCCCAAGTCCTCTTACTAGATGAACCTTTTGGGGCATTAGATGCTAAAGTTCGCAAAGATTTACGCGCCTGGTTGCGTCGCCTTCATGATGAAGTTCATGTAACGACTGTTTTTGTTACCCACGATCAGGAAGAGGCAATGGAAGTCTCTGATGAAATTGTGATTATGAACAAAGGCAAAGTCGAACAAATTGGCACTCCAGCACAAATTTATGACAACCCCGCCACACCTTTTGTGATGAGCTTTATTGGGCCTGTTAACGTTCTACCTTCATCCTTACGGCTGTTCGCAGCCCAAAACTTCGATAAACTTTCTTCTCATGTTTTTGTCCGCCCACATGATTTGGTGATAGAACATAAACCTATTGAGACTGGTACTTCTGCAAAAGTTCAGCGCGTAATTAATTTAGGTTGGGAAGTCCAAGCCGAATTAATTTTAGAAGATGGCTCACTAATTAACGCTATCCTGCCACGAGAACGTTTTGAACAGTTAAATTTGGCTCCGCAACAAAAGGTTTATGTCAGACCAAAAGCTCCAAGAGCTTTTCCAGCTTATTCTTCAAATTGAACAAGAAGGAGAACTTGGGGACTTGTAATTAAGTAAAAGCACTAAATAACAAATATTTAGAGAGTCTGTAAGTTCTTAATTCTGCCTAAGTCCTCAAGAAGTTTCTCCCTCTTTCCTCGTTTCTCTGTTTATGTGCAGAACAATGAAAATTAAAAAGCTGACGGTACAGATAGCTGAACGCTAACTGCTATATTTAATAGTTTTCAACTTCAGATGGCTTGTTTTTATTGATCATCAACCAACAACATCCACCAGCTATAAGTGTAAGTAGAGTTAAAGGAATACTTGCTAACGTATTACTTTCTATCAGGATGGAAACACCTAACGCCATCAAAACAAAAGGTACTAGACTGTTACCGTACTGAGTTAGGACATTGGCGATCGCTTTCGTCTGTGTTAATTTGTAAGCTGTATAGCACCAAACTCCTACCAGGGAAAAGAATACGCTCACTATCACTAATAAACTTTCCCAAGTGCTGTTAGCAAATAACGGTACATAAATACTAATGTTGTCGCTACCATTAGCAACTGTTACCGCCGCTACGCCGTAAGTTTGAGGAGATAGAACACTGGATAATAGGGAGTTCTGAGGCGCTGGTGTTTCATTGGGTGAGTCGGAATCATCTGTGTCGGGATTTAACCAACGATTTAGTCCGATCGCGATCGGTACAACACCTAAAATACCAATATAATCTTGGGGAATAATTAAACTTCCAAAGAAACCAGGAAGACTAGCACCAACCAAAGCACCAAAACCTAAATATTGACCAGTAACGATGTGGCGACGGCGGAAAATAGCATTTACTTGCGAGAAAAATACTGACAGAATCACAATATCATCAATATTTGTGGCGGTAAAAGATGCTAATCCTGTGCTGATTGCAGGTAAAAATTCACTCATTTGTAGTCCCTTATATTCTTAAAGCTAAAATTATTAGAGTGATACTGCGAGAGCCTATATTTGCACTTAGTTTTGTAGCGATTAGCACAAGGTTAAGACTCTCACATCATCGGTATAAATCATTATGCTTTCGGCTGATTTTGATTAACGTAGGCGCTGATCAAAAGATTTGTGCTATATAACGAACTTGAAGCAGAATATTGATTGTTATCAGTTTGATTAAAAAACTCTTCTTGAGTCTTTTCATTGACTATTGGTAATGGGCTAAAAACAGCAGGGAGAAGTACGCTGGGTTCGTTCAAGTTAGGTGATTTACCATTGCTACCAGCGACAGGTGCAGGCGATACAGTAATTTTGATTTCATTGCCCTGTTGCTGCTGAAGCATTTGTGTCAGCCCTTCTAACTTGATTGACCGCAATTCATGCAACTCATCTATTTTTTTATGTAGTAGTTCTAAATCGTGGGCAGTTTTCAAATTTACTTGATGGTTATAGGCAGCATCTTCTCGCTCTACATCCGACTGACGATTTTGACTCATTAACACAATTGGTGCTGTATAAGCTGAGGCAAACGAAAAGACTAAATTGAGCAAAATAAATGGTTGCTCGTCCCAATGAGGCATTCCAGGCGTAAGGTTGCAGCCAACCCATCCTGCCAAAACAGTAGTTTGTCCAATCAGAAATGCCCAAGAACCAACTCTAGCCGCCATTGCATCAGCTACTCGCTGACCAAGTGTTGCTGTTTTCTCACTTGGTTTGGGGGGCAGTTTTTTCAGTTCTGCTTTGGTGAGAGATTCGGTTTGTTGTTCTGTATCGGCTACATTTTGGGCGGATTGTGTTGGTTTCATCGTTACACCTGTTTAAGACTTTGTTTTTTCCATGACTTCACTGTAGTTGCCCTTGATTGATAAAATCAAATGTTGTTATTTATTAATTTAATCAATAAAATTGATTAGTGAAAGTATAGGCAGCGTCGTTGGCTGAAATATAACAACCAAAATCTTTCTTAAGAACGATTAGCCGACTTCAAAGGTATGTAATATTAAATAAATAGCGGTAAATCTATTGACAAACCGGAGTTAAGTTTTAAACTAGCAGAAGTCGGAGAATAGTTACAACAAAAGAAGTTAAAATTAAAAATGAAAAAATATGAATAATACGCCTTTAAGTACCATTCTGTTTATAGTAAGTTTAACTTTATTTTTGCTTACTATTGTTGGTAACTCAAGATTAGCTTTTATTGAAGTTAACCCAGGTTGTTTAGGACGATTACTAGCTTTGATATTTGGTTTTATTACTTTATTGGCTGCTACTGCTTTAGTAGTGTTTCCCATGCCAATGCTTGAGGGCATAAAGACTCAAATAGCAGAATTGTTGCAACAAAATTTTAGCAATATCACGCAATATATTACAGATTTTACCCAAAATTTTTAAATTATTTACAGAGAATTTAGGTTGTTTCATTTTTACTGTCCTTTCAGAGTGCAGGGGCAGAGATACAGATAAAAATATTCTTTTTTGAATATTTGCACACTAATTTCGCACATATCCATAATTTAGAAAATAAATCTAATTTTTTTTAACCAGATTTGTATTAAATAACAATCTAAATAAACAAATATATTAAATAAAATTAAACACTTTTATTTTTTCAAATAATAAAATAAAGTTATGGAAGACGTAATTTTGAGGACTAAAGGTGACGCTGGAACAGTTACGTATTTTCCTAGCTGTGGCAGAAAATTTGCATTTCACTCGTGCAGCCGAAACGCTCTATATTACCCAACCTGCGGTGAGTGCCGCCATCCAAAATTTAGAACAAGAATATAGTGTGAAGTTATTTCATCGCATTGGTCGTCATATTGAAATTACCGAGGCGGGGAAACTCCTCCAAGTTGAAGCCCAAAAAATTCTTGAACAGGTGGCGTTGACCGAACGAGGATTGCGGGAATTAAATAATTTAGAACGGGGTGAGTTAAAGTTGGGAGCCAGTCTTACCATTGGTAACTACTGGCTACCCGAAAAAATTAGCCAATTTAAACGCAAGTATCCTGGAATTTTAGTTAACTGTACCTTGGGTAATGCTGAAGAGATTTGTGAAGGCACAGCCAATGGATTATTTGATTTAGGTTTGGTAACGGGAGAAGTCAAACCAGTGTTAAAAAGCTGCCTACAGCAAGAAGTTGTGGGAAGCGATCGCTTAGAAATTGTTGTTGGTAAATCTCATCCTTGGTTTGGATGTACAGAAATTCCCCTGACAAAACTTGATCAGACAGATTGGGTCATGCGAGAAAGCGGTTCTGGAACACAACAGATGTTTGAGCAAGCTTTACGTCAGTGGGGGATTGATCCGACAGAATTAAATGTTGTTTTAGTCTTGAGTAGTAGCGAAATGGTCAAGGCAGTAGTTGAAGGTGGTGTCGGTGCAGCAGCTATTCCAGAAGTTATGGTAACTAAAGAATTACAACTTTCTACACTTCATGCTATTAAAATTGTAGATATTCAAAAACAAGGTAATCCAGCTTGTTTAGAAATCGTTCAACCAGTATTAAAGCTGAAACATCAACAACGTTTTCAGACTCGGCTCTCAATAGTATTTGAGGAAATATTAATAATTTGACAGTAAATACTGTAAATCAAGTAAAAACAATTTTGTAAAAAAATACATATAAACTAAAGCAGTATCTCTGTCAGCTATCTGTAGTATCAGCTTTTTTAAAAACCAATGCTTACAAGGGTTTCAAAATCAATTGTGTCCTAACCTCTCTAGCTCCTGCTATATCTAAAATAAGTTTAATAACTTTACCTTATTAATATAAACACAAATAGTGTTTGATTTTTAAATAAAAACTCATTAGATTGAAATCATTACTGAAGTAGTGAATTTGACCAACGTCACACAGCACTGAGAATTTCCAAAAAGCTAGTACGCCATTATTAGCAGTAATTCAAGGTTTATTCAATTTGGGATGTCTGGGTTTTACAGGAATTTAGCTGATAAATGACCGCTAAATACTTACATTGTTCACACGCTTGAAATGCTCCCAATACAAAGATTTTGGGTATCCAAGTAATTAGACAAACAGTAATCTCACATCAGGAAAAAAACAATGCAGTTTATCAAAATTTTTCTTGTCGCTCTAGTGTTTGTAGGTAACTTGATCATTGCTCAACCCTCTTGGGCAGGCAAAGATTTTACTAAGGGTACCGACTATGCTGAGGTAACTCAGGCACTCAATCAACTTCAGCAAGTACAAAATGCACCAGATCAAGCAGGATATACCCCTGAGCAATACCAGCAGCAATTAGCACAATTGCAGAATCAGAAATATATCATGGAAACTGCGAAAAAACGGGCGCAGTGCCGTAATGCAACTGCAAATACATTAGCTGTCTATGCCAATAAACCTAAAAAATCCCCAACTCAACTGTACTTTTTAGGAGCGGGTAAAATTACTGATGATGATTGGGATTGCGATGGAATCTACTTACCCGCAGGTACAAATGTTGTACTTGCGCCGAATACTCAAGCACAAGAGTTAACTGAACCTCTTGTTGCTAAGTTTGTCGATGGTACACAGTCAGTTGCTAGAACTAATGCTACAGGTGGGATTGAATTAAATATAGTACCTGCAAAGGTATATAAAGCAGGTGATATTAATTGGTATATCCCCAATTTATCCCAAGCAGACATTAACGCGCAGACTCCCAGTGAAGCATTAATTGACTAATTTTGGTTAGGTAATTCAGCAACTAAGTAGGTCAACCTAATTAAACGCATTACCCCACCCCCCAACCCCCTCCCCGAAATTCGGGGAGGGGGAGATTTTTGTTTTATCTTTTTTAATGTGGAGCTACTTAATTATTAATTGTTTATTGTTAATTGATAATTGTTCATTGAAAAAAGCGGGTAGCGAAGTTTTGCGATCGCGTCGGTGATAATTCCCTTGCTTTAAGAATTGCCGCAGCTAAAAAAGCATAAGACATTATGCCTACTAATACCAACAACAACCCACTATAAAAGCCTGTGGAGTTCCAAAGAGCGTGCATTCCTGCCGCACTTAAATAACCAATAGCTAAAATCCGCCAGCGTTGGCTCGGTTTAAGTACACTTAACCCGATAAAATAGCCCAGATAGCCACTATAAGCCATGTGACCAGCAATAGATCCAATTATTCTGGGAATTAATAGTTGTAAACCTGCTTCTGCACCTAAAGTTTGGATAGTTTGAGGGACATATTGTCCTAATGTTTCAAAAAGTGTAAAGCCCACTGCTGAAGCTGTACCTAATAAAATTCCATCAAGCGGTTCATTTATACCAATACGTTCTCGCCAACGGTTAGGCAGTTGTTTTCCAATTAATAAAGCTAAGATTACAGGCAAAGCTTTAAGCAACTCTTCTAATAATCCAGCACCAAACAACATCCGAATTAGTAAGATAGGAAAGCTAACTGCTTCACCTGGATTTGGTAAATTTCCAGGTAGGATGCCACGAAAAATTATGATAAATAATGGTAGTATTGGGCTTAATAAAATTAGTATAGTTGTAATAGCTGAACCAAACAGTAGCCACCAAGGTTTGCGCTTACCGCATAATTGGTAAACAAAATAATAGGCAGCACCAGCAAGGTAAATTGCTACTAAAATTAAATTAAAGTAAGTAGCGTTTGGCTGACCTACAGTAGCAAACATTAATACTACAAATATTACTGTAATAATAGCTGGTACTAAAAAAGCTTTTTTAGTTAAATCTCTGCCAGTGGAAACAATGGGAAATAACTGAGAAAAGCTTACCGCGTTAGGCTGAGAATTATTGGAATTATTAATAGCTGGTGTTTGAGGAGTCGCGACGGCTGTTTTTTGATATGGTGTTACTGGCGTTGCTACTGCTTGAGTGTTGTAAGATTGTTGATATTCAAAAAGAAATTCAGCCCCGTTTAAGCCTAAAGTTATGCGATCGCCTGGTTGTAATTTTTGGCATCCTTGTAGGCGTTCCCCATTAATATAAGTGCCATTAGCACTATTTAAGTCGCAAATTTCCCAAGCAGATAAACCGCCATGCGGTGGCAATGGACGAATTGCTATATGTCTGCGCGAGACAGCGCCATAATTATTATTGAGGACTATTTGGCAACTAGGTTCACGCCCAATTACTACTTCTTGATCTGAAGGTAGTGGATACAAAGGAGTTTGTACACCCACTGTAGAATTGGCAGACAAATTTCTTATAAAAGCACTGGAGGGTTGAAATGTCATATATAGCTATCAGCTATTAGCAATTAGCCATCAGCTTAAAAAGCATTGAGTTTGTTTTTTAATAATAGAGCGATCGCACTATTATTTATTAGACATCTCCAAAACAGAATATAGAGACGTTGTATACAACATCTCTATATTGGTTGCAGGAAGATATTTACTAACTGCTTATTGATTTGCATTAGCGTTACGGACTGCTGCATAAAAGAAAAAAGCAGATAGAGGTATACTAGCTGCCAAAATTATGCTAGTTACTAAACTGCCTAATTCCGGTTCTCCAGAAGAAAGTTCAAAAACTGAACCTACGGCTGCGATCGCTGCTACACAGGAACCTAATAATAAAAAACCACTTTTTGGACTATCGATCATTATTTAGAAGCGCCTTCAGTTACGGGTTTAACTGCTTGAACTGAAAAACCTTTCTTTTTCAATTCTTCAGTTAAAGCTAAAGCATTGTCTACACGATCAACAAATAATACACCATTTAGGTGATCCATTTCGTGTTGAATGGCACGAGAAAGTAATCCTGTAGCTTTGATGGTTTTAGGGCGACCTTGTTCGTCTTTGTATGAAACTTCTACCATTTCAGGTCTAATTACATCCATGTAAACTCCAGGGATGCTGAGACAACCTTCTTGATCGGCGCACACTTCACGACTAGCACGCTTGATGGTTGGGTTAATTAAAATTAAGGGTGGCGCTGCTGGGTTATCTGGTTCGCAGTCTATGACAATTAATTGTTTGTTAACGGCTACTTGAGGCGCTGCTAGACCGATACCATCGGCACTGTACATGGTTTGCAGCATTTCTCGGACTATTTGCCGAATTTCATTATCTACGCTAGAAATACGCTTGGCGGGTTGTCGGAGGACGCGATCGCCTAAATAATGGATCTCTAAAGGGGGTTTTTCTAACTTTTGCTTTTCAACAGCAACTAGAGATGGCATGGAATTTTGACTCGCAGAGAGGGCTAGATTTTAAACAGCGTTATTTTTTAATCTTAACAGTTAGCTTTATCTGTAGTGCGACCATCTTGCCTTGGTGACACTTGCTGCGTAAGTCTTGTTTTTTTACTCAATACTAAAAATTGTTTATGCGATCGCAATGGGAATCCTTATTACAAAATCTTGGTCAGTGGCAAGGTTCATTTACCCAAGTATCGCCACAAGGCGCTGTTTTAGAAGATACACAGACAATTGTCTCTCTAGAAGGAATTAACGATAACCAAACAGTTCGTCAAACTCTCCGGTTTTTCCGTTCTGGGGGTGTCGATGAGAAGGTTTTAGAATACAGTTCCCTGGGAAGAGGCGTGATGTTTTTTGAGAATGGGGCTTTTTCCCAAGGTTCAACTCAATGGGGGCCATTTTCTGAATTTGGGGCAGAATTTGGTTTAATTCATGGTAATCGGCGTTTGCGTTTGGTGCAGCTATTTAATCGGGAAAGTAAACCCGATAAATTTACGTTAATTAGAGAAAAGTTAGCGGGTACAGATATACCGGAAAATCCACAACTGACTGTAGAGCAACTGTTGGGAGACTGGCAGGGGGAAGTAGTAACAATATATCCCGATTGGCGATCGCCAGATACTTATCCCATGTCACTTAAATTGCATATTGATAATACTGGTCGATTAGCTCAGGAGTTAACTTTTGGGAGTGAATCAACTCGTACAATCAATTCTAGCGCCAGAATAGATGGCAATATTCTCCACTTCGATCAAAGTTCTCAACCTGTGCAAGTTTTATTGCTACCAGATGGCGCGTCTGCTAATTCGCCATTAGAAATAAAGCCACGCCAACCGTTCTTTTTAGAAGTTGGTTGGTTAATTCAGCCGGATTTACGCCAGCGTATGATTCGTAGCTATAACGATAAAGGAGAATGGGTTAGTCTTAGTTTAGTTACAGAACATAAAGTTAGTTCTGCAACAGCTTAGTTATTTCGCTTAGAAAGTATCTAAAAAATGGTTCCAGAAATAAGGGGTTTACCCATCATTATTTTTGGATCGCAGACAATTAGTTGTTTCAGATTGTTCTGCATTCTTTTTATTTTAGATTTCTGATTGGATATTTAATAAATGCTTTGCCTTATTTAAACGATAAGAATACATAGGTGCAGACCGGATTTGCTGGTCTAGTTGAGCAATTAAATCATCTAAAATAGATATACCAGCGTCAGCGCGTTGGCAAACTTCTTTAATTTTTGCGGATGTTTGCTGAACTTGTTCTAAGTTAGGAAGAGGTTGATTTTGTGTCATGGTAAGTTAAAATTCCTTTTCTCTTCGCGGATAGATGCTTCTGCTGCATCTATTATGGCTTGTGCTTCGGCTATAGAGCGATTTAGTAACTCAAGAATAGCCCTGTCTGCAATTGGTTGAGACTCTGCAATCCTAGCAAGTAGGGTATTAAATCTAGAATATTAGGTGTATGCCTTTTCTCTAATATTATCAAGGTCTTCTAGAGCTATAACAGTTGTTTCTGTCTCGCCATAGTTTTGAAAAATTGTAAATCCTGTGGCTGTTGCTTGATGAATGATAACTAAAAGCCGTCTTTGCAATTATAAAACTGTTGTGATTATATCTTCAGGTATTAAAGCCATTCGCACTGCTTATAGTAACAGATATAAGCATAAAATAAAGATGCAATGAAAGCGATCGCACCTACGCTCTTGTTGTCATTTCGCACAACACAACCAATTAGGGAATTTAATGTTGGGTTGAGGAACGAAACTCAACCTACATAGCTGACTATAGCAAAGCAATACATCGAACAACAATATCTTGATCTTGAAGCATTTATTGCTTCACAAATATTAAGAATATGCCTAATCCAAGCCCTAATAAGGACGTAGTACATAGTGCTAAAAAATTCCAATCAATTTCCTCGGTTTGTTGGTTGTGTTGCTGTTGAGCTTTCTTTTTTATAGGGGGTGGTGAAGTTATGGTTGAAGAAATAATTTGCTGCTGTAAAGGTTGGGTTGACGGAACTGATGGCTGTGGTGAAGGTATCGTAGGAGGTATTTGCGTAGCCCCAGACTGCAACGCATTGAGCATCGCACTAGCAGTAGAATAACGCTCTCTTGGATGCCAGCGAATCGTTTTATCTAATACTGCTACAAACTTAGAACTGAGATTAACAGCATAAGAATGCCAAAGAATTTCACCTGTATCTTGGTCTATTTGTAAGTCTTGAGGCTGTTTTCCTGTGAGTGCATAAATCGCTGTTAATCCCAAACTGTACAAATCACTTGATCGAATTGGTTTACCTGCTGCCTGTTCGCTGGGCATAAACCCAGGTGTACCAATTACAATTGAACTGGTGGGATTGCCTTGAGTTGTCACCACAGTTCCCATGGTTTCTTTAACAGCACCAAAGTCTATTAAAACTGGCAAACCATCTTGACGGCGCAAAATAATATTATCGGGTTTAATATCTCGATGAATAATGCCCATTGAGTGAACATAATCTAATACGGGCAGCAAATTAATTAAAATATTTTTGACTGTTGTTTCACCCATTAATCCTTGCTGCTGTACTTTTTCGGTCAGTGTTTCGCCATCAATCCACTGTTGAACCAGATAAAATTGTCCTGCAACAGTAAAGTAGGCGTACTACCGAGGAATCTGTTGTTTATCCTCTCCCAATTCTTCTAAAATTGCTGCTTCCCGTTGAAACCTTTCTTGCACAATCTGATAAATTTGGGGATTATTAGCAATGGGTTTAAGTTGCTTAATCACGCATCGACGTTTGGAAGGCGTATCCGTATCTTCTGCAAGAAAGGTGCGACCAAATCCACCACTGCCTAAAAGAGATATAATACGATAGCGATCGCGTAATAGAGGTACTAAACCAGTCCTGCAACTTTGACAGAAATTGTTCCCATCAGGGTTAATGGGATTACTGCAATCAGGATTTAGGCAGTAAAGCATAAATTTTGACAATAAATGATTATTTATGTTTTACATCATGTTGGGTTAATTAGCTATGTTGTCCTTAACCCAGAACGGTGTAGAGACGCGAAATTTCGCGTCTCTACAATATATATGTGCAATCAAAGAATAGGGTATTACATCCATAAATTAGCTGGATTATTTTTATCTAATTCCCATTTAATTGGATTATTAACAATATATTCTCTAATTTTATCTAAAGAACCATCAGCACGAATGATATGGTCATAAAATCTTGGTTGCCAAGCAAAATGTTCCTGATTGTTCTTTTTGCACCAACGGGTTACTGATGATTTGTAGGCGTGGATAATTGCCTGTAATGATCCAGGTTTTAATGGTGCAAATTTATGGGATTGATCGGTTGGTGTTTCTAATTGGTGTAGAGACGCGTTGGCGAAGCCTGCGCGTAGCGCATAATTTCGCGTCTCTACATTTTGGGGGCGGTCAATTACTACGATTCCATGTATGTGATTGGGCATGATTACATAGGCATCTATGTAGGTATGTTCAAAATGATTGGGAATGTCTGCCCAAAATTTCTGTGCTATTTGTCCAATTTCTGAATGATGTATTTCACTGTTGATAATTTCGCCGAAAAAACAGGTGCGATCGCGTGTACAAATTGTGACAAAATACCAACCATTAGCAGCATAATCTCGATTTTGCAGGCGTGTAGATTCAACCCGATATTTGCCTTTGAATTTTTCATTCATCTGTTTGCACCTATAAACAATGTAGAGACGCGAAATTTCGCGTCTCTACACCCAGAATTGACGTTACAAATTACTCAATTCCTTCAATCCGATCCTCTACCTCTTGATACAACTCGCGTAAACGATCTAAATTCTCCTCGCTAGTCTCCCAATAACCCCGTCCATTTACTTCCAACAAAGTTGATACCATCTTGCGGAAAGAATTGGGATTGAGATTCATCAACCGCTTACACATTTCCTCATCTTTGATAAAGGTGCTATTAGCATCTTCATACACCCAATTATCAACAGCGCCAGCAGTTGCACTCCAACCCATAGTATTAACTAAACGTTTGGAAAGCTCGCGCACACCTTCATAACCGTGGCTTAGCATTCCTTCGTACCACTTGGGATTAAGTAACTTGGTACGAGCATCTAAACGCACGGTTTCTGATAAGGTACGAACTTGAGCATTTGCGGTAGTAGTGTCAGCAATATAAGATGCTGGTTTTTTACCGTCACCCCGTAAAGTTTCAACAATTTTTGTGGGGTCAGAATCGAAATAGTGGCTAACGTCGGTTAAGCTAATTTCGGATGAGTCTAAGTTTTGGAATGTGGCATCAGCAGTTTTTAATGCTGATTCAAAAATCTTCCGCGATTCTCCCATCATCCCTGGATTATCTGCACTAAAGGCAAAGGATTTGCGATTTAAGTACATTTCTTGTAACTCAGATTCGCTTTCCCAACTGCTGTTTTCTACTGCTAGGTTGATGTTAGAAGAATAAGAACCGGAAGCATTAGAAAAAACGCGAGTTGCAGCTTGACGCAGGTTAATACCCATTTCTTCTGCTTGTTGCAATGCGTGTTTGCGGATGAAGTTCATTTCTAAAGGTTCATCTGCTTCTGCTGCCATTTTTACGCCTTGGTCAAGCAAGTTCATTTGGTTGATGAACAAGTCGCGGAATACACCTGAACAGTTAATTACAACATCAATCCGAGGACGACCTAATTCTTCTAACGGAATTAGGTGTAATTTATTCACCCGTCCTAATGCGTCTGGTACTGGTTTTACACCAATCATCCACATGATTTGGGCAAGAGATTCACCATAAGTTTTGATGTTGTCGGTTCCCCAAAGTACGCAGGCGATGGTTTCAGGCCAGTTGCCGCCATTATCCAGTTTTTGACGCGCTAATAGTCGGTCTACAACTACTTTGGCGGATTTAATGGCTGCTTCGGTGGGGATAGATTGGGGGTCGAGGGCGTGCATATTCTTACCTGTAGGTAAGACATCAGGGTTACGGATGGGGTCGCCACCTGGCCCTGGTAGAATATATTCGCCTTCTAAACCTCGCAGTAATGCGCCAAGTTCGTTATCTGCACAAACTTGCTTGAGGCAAAATTCCAGATATTCAAATAGCGGTTTAATCGCTTCTGGGTCAACTTTGGGATAACCTGCTTGGTGCAATGCTTCAATCCAAGGTTCCTTTTTACCCATGTTGAAAAAGTTCAACTTGGAAACTAAAGAAACGCGCCCATCAGCATCGGTTTTTTCTTTGACTAAAGCAGCAACAGCAGCGCGACAAGCGAGGGTGATGTCTTGCAGAAGTTGGACATCTTCTAATACACCTCGATCGCTTCCTTGATATACTTCGTCAATATTACGCCCTAAACTATTGGCGATGATGCGGGAAAGGCTGAGAATATTTTCTTCTTCTCGATCCAGATTAGCAATATTAACCAGAGTTGCGATCGCTTCCTCAGCAGTTGGCGGTTTACCAATTACGTGCAACCCACAAGGCAACAACCGCGATTCAATCTCCATCAACTTGCGGTACACATTGCCAACAATAGTATCCCGTTCCTCAGCATCCATATCCTTCGCGTCGGTTTCTGGCAGGTTAATATCCTTATCCAGATTCACTATCCGACACTTATCCATGATGGTGTTAACAATTGGGATACCTCGTCCGGTATCTTTCAATGTTTGATAAGAAGCAATTAACTCGCTTAATTCTTTTAACCCTTTGTACAATCCAGCATTTTCAGCAGGTGGGGTTAAATAGGAAATGGTTGTTGCATAACTGCGACGTTTAGCAATTGTCGCTTCGCTGGGGTTATTTGCTGCGTAGTAATAAAGATTCGGAATTGAACCAATTAAGTTATCTGGATAACATTCTCCAGACATCCCCATTTGCTTACCAGGCATAAATTCCAAAGAACCGTGTGTACCGAAGTGTAGTACAGCATCGGCTTTCCAAATTCTTTCTAAATATGTGTAGTAAGCTGCAAAACCGTGATGAGGACTTGCGGAACGAGAGAATAACAACCGCATCGGGTCGCCTTCATAACCAAATGTAGGCTGAACTCCGATAAAGACGTTACCGAAATGCTTACCATAAACTAGCAGATTTTGTCCATCGCTGTTGAGATTTCCAGGTGGTGGCCCCCAGTTTTCTTCTAAACGCTGCGAATAAGGTGTCAGTTCTTCATATTCTGGTACTGACATTCTATAAGCTACGTTGAGTTCTGGGCTGCTATATTGTGCTTGCGCGTCATGGATGACTTGTTCCATCAATTCTTTGGATGACGCGGGTAAGTTTTGCACGTCATAGCCGTTGTGTTGCAATGCTTGCATTGCTTCATAGATGGAACCGAATACATCTAAATAAGCAGCAGTACCAACGTTACCTTTATCTGGCGGGAAGCTAAAAACGGTAATGGCAATTTTTTTATCTAATTTTGGTTTCCGGCGCAGTGTTGCCCATTTTAAGGCGCGTTGAGCGACAGATTCGATCCGGTCTTGAAGTGCGATCGCTTTTCCAGTAGCGCCATCTCTTCCAGATAAAATAATCGGCTCAATTGCCCCATCTAATTCAGGAATCGCAATTTGTAATGCTACTTGAATTGGGTGCAATCCTAAATCACTCTCCTGCCATTCTTCCGTAGTTTGGAATACCAAAGGAAGGGCAACCATGTAAGGACGATTTAAGCGTTTTAAAGAATCAATTGCTTTCGGATGATCTTGTCTAGCAGGGCCACCTACTAAGGCAAATCCAGTTAAAGATACAACTGTATCTACAATAGCGTTTTGTCCTTTAGAAACTGGATCGTAGAAATAAGCATCAATTGGTTTCGAGAAGTCTAAACCACCTGCAAACACAGGTATTACCCGTGCGCCCATTGCTTCCATTTCCTGCACGATTGCCACATAGTGGGCATCATCACCTGTAACTAGGTGGGTGCGTTGCAAAACTAAACCAATGCAAGGCGCTAGAGGATCTTTTAAATCTTCTGGTATATCTTTGCGGCTGTTATACCAGTTGAAGTATTCTTTAGCATCCTCATACATTTGAGGCGCTAAGGGATGCCAGATGCCCATATCTGGGTAAGTTACAGGTTCATTGTATTGTAGAGCCGCGAAATTTCGCATCTCTCCACCTTTGAAAACATATTTATCTGCCAGCATCAGCAGGAAGTTTTCTAAGTTTTCAGAGGAACCACCCAGCCAATATTGGAAACTTAGCATGAAGTTTCTCGCATCCTGCGCTTTATCCATTGGTAGATATTTCAGGACTTTAGGCAGGGTTTGCAATAGCTTCAACATTCCGTCTTGGAAGCCAGCACCCGATTTTTCCTTGCGCTTCCGCATGAATTGGGCGATCGCACTCTTAGATTGACCTAATTGTGCCATCGAGAAGCTGCCCATCTTGTTGAGGCGCATCACCTCTGGCATAGAGGGGAAGACGACTGCAACATCGAGGCGATCGCGGTGGGGTTCTACTGCTGCTACAACTTTTTCAGCTAAGTCTTCAATAAAAATTAGTGAAGCTATGAATATATTGGCTTTTTCTACATCCCGCTTTAAATCTTCATAATTTTCAGGATCTCTAAGTTCTTCTAGCAGATAGCCACTAATTTCAATAGCCATCTGTGGGTGGTTCTTATTAATTGAGCGAACGGCGGCTGAGAGGGCGCTCTGGTACTGCGGCTCTAGCACGACATAGACCACCTTAAGTAACGATCTCCCCCTGATGTCATCTGGGGTTATGTGGCGAATGGTGGACTTGACGTGAGTGAACATTCGGTATTGCTCCTTCGATGGTTCTCTTGGTGCAAGGATCAGTTAGCGTCGTTAATATCACAGCTATCAGCTATCAGCTATCAGCTATCAGGAAATGAACCATAAACTCATTGGCTTAGTTTATGAGTTAATTTTGCCATCTAGCTGACTGTTGAAGGCTCACGACTGAGAACTATTCAGGGACGCATCAGTTGTTTTACCAAAAAATGCAGTCCTGATGGGGGTTTTGGCGCTTATCTGACACAATTTGATATGAAAAATGAAATTATTCTTCATATTTATTTATATAAAAAATAGTAAACCAAGTAGGTTTCTTTGCAAAACTTTATCAATTATTCAGTCAAAGGGCTTGCCAAAATGCCAGGATTATGATCCAGTAAAAGCGAATCTTTAGTTAGTAAATCATGCAAGCAGTTGATATTTTGATTCTCTCAAATGGCCCTGGAGAGTTAGCGACTTGGGTACGACCTGTAGTTAAAGCTTTGCGGCAACAGTTGGGAAATGAACGAGCGCAGATACGTATTTCAGTAGTTTTGTCACCTTGTCCAAATGCTAGTGGTAAAGAAGTAGCGATCGCACAAAGTTATCCAGAAGTAGATCGAGCGCAAGGGGCAGAACATTTTTTAGCGTTTTTATTGTCGGGTAAGACCGCAGAAAATTGGGACTGGCGCGATCGCGGAGTAGTTTTATTTTTAGGTGGCGATCAATTCTTTTCTGTTGTGATTGGTAAGCGTCTTGGTTATCGCACTGTGATTTATGCAGAATGGGAGGCACGTTGGTATCGCTTTGTTGATCGCTTTGGAGTGATGAAACCGGAAGTTGTAGCGCGTGTCCCCCAAAAATATACCCATAAGTTTAATGTTGTGGGGGATTTGATGGCAGATGTAGGTGCTGGTGACTGGGGAGTAGTGACACAGGAAAATATAAGCAATTCCCAATTACCAGAAATAATTGGATTGTTGCCTGGGTCTAAAGCCGCAAAGTTGGCTCAGGGTGTGCCTTTGTGTTTGGCGATCGCAGAACATATCCACGCTGTTAGACCCCAAACTAAGTTTGTAATTCCTGTTGCACCAACTTTAGATTTACCAACCTTGGCACGGTTTGCTGATCCTCAACAAAATTCTGTAATTAAATTAGTAAATGGGGCGACAGCAAAATTAATTATTCCTAACAGTAATAGCAGTGAAAAACCGTATTTAAAAACCTCTACTGGTTTGCAACTAGAACTATGGACAGATTTTCCTGCTTATGATTTATTATTTCAATGTTGCCTTTGCTTAACTACAGTTGGAGCTAATACGGCTGAATTAGGCTCTTTAGCTGTACCAATGATTGTATTATTACCTACCCAACAAATAGAGGCGATGCGTGCTTGGGATGGTTTACCAGGCTTGTTAGTGAATTTACCAGGGGTAGGAACACCTTTAGCAAAAATAATTAACCAGATAATTTTACAGTACTTACCAGGTAAAAACTTTGCATGGCCCAATATTTGGGCTAAAGAACAAATAGTTCCTGAATTATTGGGAAAACTACAACCTCAAGAAGTTGCAGAATTTGCTTTGGACTTGCTTAACCATCCAGAAAAACTAGCAGAAATGCGATCGCGCTTACGTCAAGTTAGAGGTGAAACAGGAGCATCACAAAAGTTAGCTAACATTGTCGCTGAAGAAGTTTTAAACTTGCAATCAATCTCAAATCATTAAGAAGACTGACCATCACGACGACCTAGCTCATACACACCACCAATAACACAAGCTAGTAAGCCGATACTAATAGCCCAACTACGCCCTAATCCAATTTCTACACCGTAATTGCAGATTAATCCAATGCCTAAAAATGGCACGATGCTAAACAGGGATGCGTAAAAGGCATTTTGTGATTCTCTAGCCTTACGGGTGCGTTCAAATTCCTTTTCAGAAGTGTATAGCGATCGCTCTGCAAAGTTAAACCATTGCTGTAACTTTTCCATTACCCACTCACTAACTGGAAAAAAGCCTAAATATAAAGCTATAGACCACAAACCAATACCAGCTAGCTGTGTAGCATCCAAAGCAAATTGAAACGGAAAAATTTCAGTCAGCATGGGTTAAGAAACAAATTTGAGCAGTAGCTCAGAAAAATATGAATGAATTTTAACAGAATCTCCTGGCTTGATTGCGTAAGTCCTGAGCCAGAAAATTTATCAGAGCCGCCGAAAAGACCCCATGCGTAGCGTATGCGTTGAAAGGCGGAAGGGTTGTGTCGGTCAAACGGATACGCAATTGACAAATTCCACAGGCTTATCTAGAATCGATTAAATAGATAAAAGCAGTAATCAATGGCAAACAAAGGCTATAAATTTCGACTGTACCCAACACTTGAGCAAGAGAAGTATCTCGCTAAGTGCTTTGGGTGCAGTCGTTTTTTGTATAACCATTTTTTGCGATTAATTACTGATACTTACGCTGAATCCAAAAAGCATCTGAAGTATACTGACACAGCTAAACTACTTACTCTCTTAAAGAGGGATGAGCAGTACTCCTGGTTAACAGAAGTTAATAGCCAATCCCTACAACAGACGCTTAAAGATTTAGAGTCAGCATTTATACGTTTTTTCAAGAAACTAGGAAGTTTCCCCGTATTTAAGAAAAAGCGTAATCGCCAATCATTTCGCATCCCGCAGCACTGGAGTATTACTTATGATGGAATGTTGAAACTTCCTAAGATGCAGCCTATTAAGATGGTGCAGCACAGGGAGATGGGAGGAGTACCTAGTAGCGTCACTATCAGTAAAACGCCTACAGGTAAATACTACGCCTCTATTTTGGTGGAGTATGACCAAAAAGAAGCCCCTTTAAATGGCGGTCATGTTGGTGTTGACTTGGGATTAAAAGATTTTTTGATCACAAGTGAGGGGAAAAAATATTCCAATCCCAGATTCTACAAACGTGCCTTAAAGCGTTTGAAGCGATTGCATCGCTCTTTGTCTCGCAAGGCTAAGGGGTCAAACAATCGTAACAAGCAAAGATTACTTGTAGCTAAGGCGCACGAAAAAGTAGCTAACCAGCGCCTAGATATGCAACATAAACTCTCTTTGCAGTTAACGTGCAAGAACCAAGTTGTAGCTGTAGAGGATTTGCATATCAAGGGAATGGTGAAAAATCGCAAATTAGCACAAGCCATTAATGATGCTAGTTGGGGTCAATTCTTGACAATGTTGGAATACAAAGGGGAACTCTCTGGTTGCGAAATTCGCAAGTTAGATAGGTTTTTCCCTAGTTCTAAGCGTTGTTCAAACTGTGGGTATATCTACAATGACTTGACCCTGAGCATTAGAGAGTGGGCTTGTCCAGAATGCGGCACTCACCACGATAGAGATGTGAACGCCGCGACTAATATTCTGATATTTTCAGATCCACAAATACGGCAGGGATTGTCGGAATCAACGCCCAAAGAGCCTGGTGAAAGACAGGGACACCAAGGGGGTTACTCCTTGGGCTTGGGAAACTCCTAGTACAGCGTAGCGAAACTAGGAGTAATTCACACTAAGGTAGAGAACATAGTTCATAATTAATTTTGATTGTTTCCGTCCGTATACTGTAAAGAGCCGAAGCGTGCCTATTAACGATCGCTTGCGAATAGATGTCATCAGCCTATTTCCTGATTTTTTCAGTTCTCCCCTGAATTCGGGGCTATTAGGTAAGGCTTTAGCTAAACAAATTGCCGAAGTTCATCTGGTTAACCCCCGCGACTTTACCACCGATAAACATCGGCGCGTCGATGATGAACCTTACGGCGGCGGTGTCGGGATGTTGATCAAACCAGAGCCAGTTTTTGCTGCGGTGGAGTCCTTGCCGATTTTACCTAGACGGGATGTGCTTTTAATGACACCCCAAGGGGAACCACTAAAGCAGCCGTTATTGCGAGAATTAGCTACATATGACCAGTTAGTGATCATTTGTGGACATTATGAGGGGGTAGATGAGCGAGTACTAAATTTGGTAACTCGCGAGGTGTCTTTAGGTGATTTTGTATTGACTTGTGGTGAAATTCCCGCACTAGCGTTGATTAACGGAGTGATCCGCCTTTTACCAGGAACAGTAGGCAAAGAAGAGTCACTTAAAGCAGAAAGTTTTGAGGCTGGTTTATTAGATTATCCTCAGTACACCCGCCCTGCTAAATTTCGCGATTGGGAAGTTCCACAAGTACTGAGATCAGGGAATCATGCCGAAATTGCTCGTTGGCGGCACGAACAACAAATTCAAAAAACCCGCTTACGCCGTCCAGATATTTATGCTGATTGGTTGGAGGATTCTGGGTCGCAATCAAATAATTTAGAGAATTAAGAAGCAAAAAGTATTTTTTGCTTAAAAATGGGTATTTGCGCTGAAAATAGCCTTTAAAATCTAAAATCTACCACTTAAAAATCAACTGATGGCTAATATTCGTATTGGTAACGGTTATGATATCCACCAATTAGCTAATAATCGTCGCCTGATTTTAGGCGGTGTAGAAATTCACCATGAACTCGGTTTGTTGGGGCATAGTGACGCTGATGTTCTTACCCACGCAATTATGGATGCGATGTTAGGGGCGCTAAGTTTAGGAGATATTGGTCATTATTTTCCCCCAACTGATCCGACTTGGGCAGGGGCAGATAGTTTAGTATTACTGTCGCAAGTTAACCAGCTAGTGCAGGAGCAAGGCTGGCGAATTGGTAATATTGATTCTGTGGTAGTGGCAGAAAGACCAAAACTCAAGCCTCATATTGCAGCAATGCGCGATCGCATATCCAGTGTTTTACAAGTACAACCCAATCAAGTTGGTATCAAAGCTACCACTAACGAAAAGTTAGGCCCAGTCGGTAGAGAAGAAGGTATAGCTGCTTATGCTGTTGTGCTGCTAGTCGCTGATAGCTAATTATATTTGAGATCAGTAAAACTAGAGATATCGAGCAGGGGGCAGGGGAGATTTGGATAATATTCACTCCTCACCACTGACTCCTCACTCCTTACCCCTTACTCAGTTCTAATGATTGCTATCATTTCTCAAATTTGGCGACGTTGGTTAGCTTTGTTGCTGGCTATGACGTTTGCGATCGCACTTAATGGCTGCAACCAGCTTGAATTAAAAACAGATGCTGCACAAGTCTCTCAAATCGTTATCAGCGTTCTCAGCGATCCCAAAACCTTTAATTACCCTCTTAATCAAGAAGCATCAAATGTTTTTGGTCTTACTTATGAAGGGTTAATTACTGAAAATGGATTTGGAGAAATTGAACCTGCTTTGGCTGAAGCTTGGGAAATATCTGATGACAAGCAGCGAATTGTTTTTACCCTACACCCAGGTTTGAAGTGGTCAGATGGCGCACCATTAACCGCAGATGATGTTATTTTTACCTACAATGACATCTACTTAAACGAAGCAATTCCTACTGATGCTAGAGACATTCTTCGGATAGGGGAAAGTAGAGCATTACCTACTGTGCGTAAACTAGATGAACTGCGAATTGAATTTACTACTCCCGAACCTTTTGCACCGTTCCTCCGTACTGTAAGCTTGCCAATTTTACCTGCTCATGCTCTACAAGAATCTGTAAAAACTAAAGACCAAAATGGCAAGCCTAAATTTCTTACTACTTGGGGAATTAATACACCACCAGAGCAAATTATCGCTAATGGTGCTTATCGCTTAGAAGGTTACGCTACTAATCAGAGGGTAATCTTCCGGCGTAATCCTTATTATTGGCGTAAAGATGCTCAAGGCAACGAGCAACCTTATATTGAGCGCGTAATTTCACAAATTGTAGAATCTACTGATACATCTTTATTACAGTTTCGATCTGGGGGATTAGATGCTGTTGTTGTGCAACCAGATTATTTTTCTTTATTAAAACATGAAGAAAAACGTGGTAAATTTACAATTTACAATGGCGGAGCGGCAGCAGGGACAAACTTTATTTCCTTTAATCTCAATCAAGGTAGTAGGAATGGCAAGCCTTTAGTTGATCCAATTAAATCTCGCTGGTTTAATCAAGTTGAGTTTAGACAAGCTGTTGCTTATGCCATTGATCGTCAACGGATGGTTAATAATACTTTTCGTGGGTTAGGTACACTACAAAATTCACCCATTTCTGTACAAAGTCCTTACTATCTCTCACCAAAGGAAGGTTTAAAAGTTTACGGTTATAATCTAGAAAAAGCTAGGAAATTACTTGTAGATGCAGGATTTAAATATAATAGTAGAAACGAACTACTAGATGCTGATGGCAACCGTGTACGCTTCACTTTAATCACAAATGCAGGTAATAAAATAAGGGAAGCTTTGGGTTCACAAGTTAAACAAGACCTCAGCAAGATTGGCATTCAAGTAGACTTTAATCCCATTGCTTTTGGTGTGTTGGTAGATAAACTTAGCAGTACCCTTGAGTGGGAATCTTATCTCCTGGGTTTAACTGGTGGTGTAGAACCCAATGATGGAGCTAATGTTTGGTCTCCTGAAGGCGGTTTACATAGCTTTAATCAAAAACCACAACCAGGGCAACCTCAAATTGAAGGTCGAAAAGTTTATCCTTGGGAAGAAGAAATAGGTAATCTTTACATTCAAGGCGCACGGGAGTTAGACGAAGCGAAGCGTAAAGAAATTTATGCTAAAACTCAGCAGATTACCCAAGATAATCTACCAGTAATTTATTTAATTAACTCGCTGGCTACTTCTGCGGTGCGCGATCGCATTCAAGGTATAAAATACTCTGCACTAGGAGGAGCATTGTGGAATATTCACGAACTGAAATTAAGTGAGGAGTGATATCATAGCGGTCAGCAGTCAGTATTCAGCTTTTTTATTTTTGTTAATCTGCAACTGGGCGTATAGGTTTGCCTAGCAGCAGACTTAAGCTTGAATAAATTATAATTAAAAATATTTATGATAAGAATCTCCAAACGAGCTAGGAATTTATTTTTGCTTTTTGGTTTAGCCATAATAAGTGCGATCGCACTCGCTTCATGCAACTCAGTACAATTAAAAACAAAAGCGGCTCAAGTTCCTGAATTAATTTTTACATCTCCTAGTAGTCCTGCAACATTTAATTACGCGCTAAACCAGTCAGCCTTTAGCGTTTTTGGTTTTTTATATGAAGGTTTAATTACCGAAAATGGCTTAACAGGAGCAATAGAACCAGCATTAGCTGAATCTTGGCAAATTTCTGATGATAAAAAACAAATTGTTTTTACCCTCAAAGATGGCTTGAAGTGGTCAGATGGTGAACCACTGACAGTAGATGATGTCATTTTTACCTATCAAGATATCTACCTCAATCCTAAAATTCCCACAGATATTAAAGATATCCTGAAAATTGGTATAAATCGTGCTTTCCCAACAGTTAATAAACTAGATACGCGACGGGTAGAATTTATAGTAAAAGAACCTTTTGCGCCATTTTTAAGATTTGTTGGTGGATTACCAATATTGCCAGCACACGCTTTAAAAGAATCTGTTCAAACTATGGGATCTGGTGGTAATCCTAAGTTTCTCTCCACTTGGGGAACAGACACAGATCCAAAAAAGATTATCGGTAATGGTTCCTACCGCATGGAAAGCTATGCCCCAAGTGAGCGAGTTATATTGCGGCGAAACCCTTACTATTGGCGCAAAGATGTTCAGGGTAATCCTCAACCTTATATTGAGCGGATTGTTTTACAAATTATTGAATCTACTGATAATCAGTTAGTAACTTTTCGTTCTGGACAGTTAGATAGTTTAGATGTTGAACCTAATTCCTTTTCCTTGTTGAAGCATGAAACAAAGCGAGGAAAATTTAATATTTATAATGGAGGCCCTGATTCAACTACAATTTTTGTAGGATTTAACTTAAATAAAGCTAGTAATTCTAAAGATCAGCCCTTAGTAGATCCAATTAAGTCTCGCTGGTTTAATACAGTGGAATTTAGGCAAGCCGTAGCCTATGTAATTGATCGGGAGACAATGAAGAAAAATATCTTTAGAGGAATGGGTGAATATATTAATTCTCCGATTTATTTCAAAAGTCCTTATTATCTTTCCCCCGAAAAAGGGTTAAAAGTTTACAACTATAATCCAGAGAAAGCTAAACAACTACTGTTATCAGCAGGTTTTAAATACAATTCACAAAATCAGCTAGAGGATACTGAAGGCAATCGAGTTCGCTTTACAATGCTAGTAAAAGCAGAAGATAAAACTCGAACAGATATGGCTATCCAGGTTCAAAAAAATCTGGCAGACATTGGTATACAAGCTGATTTGCAGGTGCTGAACTTTAATGCAATATTAGATAAGCTTACTAATCGCAATTGGGATTGTTATGTTGGTGGGTTTAGTGGAGGAAGTGTGGAACCTCATAGTTCCTATAATATTTGGTCTAGTTCAGGAGGTTTACACCAATTTAATCAAGGCCCACAATTAGGAGAACCACCGATTAAAAATTGGGAAGTGTCTGATTGGGAAAAAGAAATTGATCGCTTGTTTGTTGAGGGAGTGCGAGAATTGGATGAAAATAAGCGTAAGGAAATTTATGCTAAGTTTCAGCAAATTGCTCAAGAACAAGTACCGTTTATTTATTTAGTAAGTAAGTTATCATTTCAAGCTGTGCGCGATCGCGTCGAAAATCTCAAATTCTCCGCACTAGGAGGAGCATTCTGGAATCTTTATGAATTAAAAGTAGCCCAAAAGTGACACAACCTGAAGCATTACAATTTCTTTTAGAATCCGTTGCTGCTGGTGAAGTAAGTCCAGCAGCAGCGTTAGAAAAACTCAAGAATTTTGACTTTGAAGCAGTTGATAATTTTGCCAAAATTGATCATCATCGTACTCTGCGGACTGGTTTTCCAGAAGTAATTTGGGGACAAGGTAAAACCACAAATCAAATTGCCCAAATTATCGAGGTAATGCGATCGCGTAGCGTCTCGGAACGAGAATCGCGCAATCCTGTAGTTATGGCGACGCGCATTGAACCAGAAGTTTACAGCGAATTGCAACTCAAAATCCCCGATCTTAAATATTATCCTAGCGCCCGTATTTGCGCCCTTGTACCCACTGAACTAGAACCACAATATCCAGGTACAGTTAGCATCCTTTCGGCAGGTACAGCTGATCTACCAGTAGCAGAAGAAGCCGCCATCACCGCAGAATTATGCGGATTTAAGGTAAAACGCCTTTGGGATGTTGGCGTTGCGGGTATCCATAGATTACTAAGTAACCGTCATGTTTTGACTGAAGCTAATGTATTAATCGTCGTAGCTGGGATGGAAGGAGCATTACCCAGTGTAGTAGCTGGATTAGCTGATTGTCCTGTAATTGCCGTCCCTACAAGCATTGGATATGGCGCAAGTTTTAGCGGTTTGGCTCCACTATTGACAATGCTCAACTCTTGTGCTGCGGGAGTAGGTGTTGTGAATATTGATAATGGTTTTGGTGCTGCGATTCTAGCGGGGCAAATTATGCGGGCTGCTTACAAACTAAAGAATTCAGAATTTACACCAGATTAATGATGGGATGGTTCGTTAAATATAGCAACTGCCACGGTTATGACATTAATCATTGTAGAGACGTTGTATACAACATCTCTACATTTGCATGAAAAGAGATATTTTTTGAGAAAATACAAATTTGATCAACAATGAGCCATGTAGTGATAGATAAAATCACGATGCAACAAACTAGCTATTAGTCTCTATCTTCCAAAATTGTAGGTTGATCCAACACAGTAGATGCGCTTTCACCCTCACCTAAACCAATAGCTCCATCTAAGTTAGCGCTACTAATCTGATTACTGCTTAAATTTGTGCCTCTCAAATTAGCTTGGGCAAAAACAGCATTACTTAAGTCAGCCCCTAGTAAATTGGCATTATTAAGCTCCGCACTATTCAGTTGAGCTTCACTGAGATTAGCATTGCTTAAATCAGCTATATGCAACTCACTACCGCTCAAATTAGCACCAGTCAAGTTAGCATTACTTAAATTAGCTAGATGTAAATAAGCGTCATTGATGTTAGTTTGGCTAAGATCAGCATGACTTAAATCAGCCGATATCATAGTTGCACCTTCTAAATGAGCATTACTTAATTTAGCTGCAATCAAATTGATCCTACTCAAGTCAGCACCTAACAAGTAAGCACCGCTTAAATCAGCCTCGCTCAAGTTAGCTTCCCTAAGATCAACGCCCAGCATATCTGTATCTCTGAGGTTAGCTTTAATCAAGTTAGAGCTATTCAAATTTGCATCTATCAAGTCAGCACGACTCAATTGCACTTCACCGAGATCTGCACCTTGCAGAACACTACGACTTAGCTTTGCTCCTGTTAAGTCTGCTCCGGCTAAGTTAGCATTACTTAGGTCTAAATCAGCTAGATTTGCATTTGTGAGATCGCAATTTGGACATTGTTTAGTTTGTAATAGCTGTGAAATATGTTCACTATTTGCAGCTTGGGCTGGCATTGCTAAACTAATGCTGCTGAATAAAGCTAGTGTAGCTAGGATGCTTGATTTCATGTGTTTATTCCCTTAGCTAGCAATTACTAGGCTATCTTGTAAAACAAAGAATTCTTTTCATTGTGTTCCCAAGGGTAACAGACTACTTCTTTCTAAGGTTGTAGTTTAGGGTAATAACTAAAACTATTTCTGCATATTCTCTATACCACTAGAGATAGCCATTTGGGATAAGCAAACGAATCCTGTGGTTGTAAATCGACTCCGTGATAATTTGTAAATATTAGGTCTGCGGCTGGTATTAGCATATCCATTATGCTGATATCTTCACCAAAAGCTTCAAAAGCTATAGTCCACCAGTCATTACCATTAATATTCAGCTTCGTAAGTTCCACAGCGCAAGCTTCGTCCGTGGGTTGTTGGATCGGAAGCAGTTGTATTTCTGTACCAATATTGATTTTATATATACGTTGGGAACGACTTTTTTTTACACTAATCCAAGCGCCATTGTCTAAAACGCTTGCTGGTGTCATATTAGTTGCGGTTGGATCATCACAAACCCATTTAACCCATTTTTCTAATTTAGCTCGCCAGTTTTGACCAAACTCCATTACACCTAATTCATCGTTGCGCCATTTAACTTCTAGCTTTCCTTGTCGAAGTTTTATTCCCAAATATTCACAAACAGGTGTAGTGTACAAATATACGTCTTCCCGTTCATCTGGTGTTCCTAGTAACTCACCAGGGCGATCGCCAAAAAACCAATCTTCTACTGTAGCTGGTGGTATACCAGGATAAAACCACCGCATTTCCCAAGTTGTAAACATTTATAATCAATTAACAATTAACAATTAACAATTATCAATGAAAGATGACCTTGATTCAATATTTGATGTATGAGTACAACAGCAGGAAATAGAGATCAGCAGCACCCTCAATATCAGCGCGATCGCGAAATCGTTAACAAACTTTTGCAAGCTCCGCAACAGGATTACGACTTGGCAGAACTTGCAAGACTTAAAATCCGCTATTGTGATTTTCCTGGCGCTAGAGATATTCAACAAGACTTAGAAAATGTTCTGCAAAAGTGGCAATTGACAGAAGCAGAACTGTTTGAAAAAACTCGTCAGCTACATAGTATTACTCAAGTGTATAAAGTACGTAATAATCAACAAGAACAAGAAGATTGGACTTGAATCATCTAAGTTAACTTATTGAGAGTCAGCACAAAACTAACTAACAGAATTACTTTTCTGTGCGCGTTGCTGAAATTCCACTACATTTTGTTTAATTGTCATGTCATAGTTGCTAAAAAAATCTTGTCCAACAACTCCCATTTCTAAGTCTGGCTGTCCAATCCATACAGGAAGATTTTTTAATACGCCCCCACCTACTTGAAGAGATTTAACCATTCCTACCGATAAATTTGTTACCCCATTACCTGTTTTGGCACGAGAACTACCGACAACTGTTACTGCTAGTTTCTGCGCCATTGCTTTGGTAATTACTGTATAACTAGCTCCAGTATCAAGCAGCATGGCAAACTTATGCTTACCATTAAAGGTGGCTTCGATTACAGGAACTCCTGATTCTCTACGTGCGATCGGTATAGAGAAAAAACTGGAGTTTGATTTTGTATTTGGTAGGTTAATGGTTGCAGTGGCAACAACTTGTGGCTTGGGAGGAATTGTTGCTTGTTTCTGAGCATAAGCTAATTTTTGCTGATACTGAGCAATCATTTTTGTAGCACGCTCATGGTTGCGGCTGGCAGCAGGTACAGCTTTTAACAAGGTAATTGCCTCCCGCCATTGAGCCGCAACTAATAGCCAATCATCGGGGCATGAAGCCGATTCAGCGATAGTTAAAGCAGCAGTTGCTTTATCGAGTGCCGGAAAGTAGTTATCAGCGCCTGTCAAGGCTGACGACTTGACTAATGTTGCAGTTTTAGATCGGGCAATAGCAGAATTAGTAGCAGTTGCTGGTGCGGGAGTCGGTGATTGGCTGGCAGTGCTGGCACTATCTTCGTTGCTACAGCCAGCAGTAACCAGCCCTAAGCTGCCTGAGAGAAAAATTGCTATGCCACCATGCCAAGCAGATTTCCACATAGATGCTTTCCCCAAATCCAAATGTTAGTTTCTAATATTTACTTAATTTTATGCTTGATTAAAACGAAACTTAGTTGCTTAAAACACAAGTGACCAATAATCAATTAACAATTATCAATTAACGACATTTTTCACCATAAAGACAAGAAAACCGCTCTGTTCCTTACTTCACATTAAGGAACGGATTTAACCTCTGTCTCGGCTAGAACTGGTTTTAAATCTTGTGCGGCTTCTGGTTGCTTTGTATTGGTAACGCTATTTTTTGCGGCTGCTTTCTTGAGGGTATCACTGACTGGTTCTAATACTTGAGCCATTTCTACCTGCTGTTGTAGTTGCTGTGTGGAAGACACTAAATTACCTAGCCCGTTGACTAAATTTTTCAAATTACTACGGAAAGCAGGGTCTCCGGTGAGGTCGTCAAGGTCAGAGGTGATTTTTTGGGTATTTTCAAATGTTGCCCTAGCAGAGTCGAGAGTTTGCTGTAATACTAAGCGATTTTTAGGATCGTTGAGGTTACTAGAAAGGTCACGCAAGTTAGCAGAAGCTTGGGCTGCATTGGCAGAAGCCAGGGCTGCGTTATCAGATAAAGCTTCTAGGTTCCGCAGAAGTTTTTCTGAGTTGATTTTTTGAAATGTTGAGTTAACTTGCAGCAGTGTTGGTCTTAATCCGCCTACGCTACCACGTAGCTGTTCGCTAGCTTGGCTCAAGTTGTTTAATGTACTCACTAAAGTAGATCGGTTTTCTACTACTAAGCTATTGACTGATTGACCAAGCTGGTTAAATTGAGCGGCAGTTCGGCTTAATTCATTGGCTGTGTTACCAAATTGATCGGCTGTGCCACCGAATCTATTGGTAAGAAGACCAACTTGATAGGATGTCTGATTAGCAGCATTACTGACGGAGTTAGCTGCGCCTGAGAAGGTTTTTAGCTCTTGTTTTAGTGAACCAGATAAGCTAGAAAAATCGCGGCTGAGTTTAGCTACCTCACCTGCTGCAACGGCTGTGTTTTTGATCGCCGCGTTGAGGTTGTTGACAAAAGCTGGTTCCGTATAAATGGTTGCTAGGCGGGTGGTGGTGCGAATCAGTTCATCGGTACTAACACCAAGTTGACCTTGTGGCAAACGAGTTTGATCGCAAACAATTATTTGCTGAGTTTTACATTGAGGAGTAAGAGGTTTGGCAATGTCTAGACCTGGTGGTAGAGGTTTCAATGGAACAATATCAATATAAGTTTCACCGATAAGCCCAGATTGACTTGCTTCTACTACAACATTACGGGGAATTAATAGGTCTGCTGGTGCAATTTGCATTTCCACTTCAACACCGTTAGCCCCAGGATTAATCGCGGCAACTTTACCAACATTTACGCCACGATAACGAACTGTTGCGCCCGTCTGTATACCCGCAACGTCGCCAAAAATGGCAAAGGCTGTAAATGTGCGGTTGCCAGGGCTGAAACCCCGCAACCATAAAACTAAACCACTAAATAAAGACAGTCCTAGTAGGATTAATAAACCAACAGAACCTTCTCGCACTGTTCGCGATCGCATACTTTTTCCTCTCTTGGCTTTTAGCTGAAAGCATTGTGCCGTCAGCTTTGTGAGTGGCTGTACTTAGTGTTGGCACTCCCAAAATTTGGGTATCAGCAATTAAATATTAGACGTGTCTGTGATGACTCCTTACCTGCGAAAAAGTTGGCTATATTCATCAAATCATTAACTGCATCTACTTTTAGACATAATTTAATATAAACACTTAATTAGTTAAATTAATGGACATTGAAGCTGCATAATCTTAAATTAAGTTGAAAGCACTCATTCCCTCTCCCTATCAGCCCCAAAGTGCAATTTCAAACCTAAAAGCTTAACCAATTACTTGTATAGGCCCATCGACACTAGCACTAAAGAATTGCCTCACTAGAGGATTATCTGTGGTATCAATATCACTAATTTTGCCCTGCCACTGCACTTTTCCATGATAGAGAAATACCACTCGGTCAGTAGTGCGGCGAATAGTGCTATCTTGGTGAGTCACCATCAGGTAGGTGCTACAACCGCCTTCAGCACGCTGTAAATCGCGGACTAAATCTTCAATTACAGTTGATGCGATCGGATCAAGCCCTGCAGTTGGCTCATCGTACAGTAGAACTTCTGGGGTGTATCGGGGATTTTGGGGATTAGACATGATCGCACGGGCAAAACTCACCCGTTTACGCATCCCACCTGATAATTCTGCTGGATAGCGATCGCCTATTTTACCCAACCCCACCATTCCTAGTTTTTGTTCAGCTAATTCTTTTATTTCACGGCGCGACAATGTGGAATGCTGAAACAACAAAAAGCCGACATTTTCTTCTACCGTCAAAGAATCAAATAAAGCTGCTTGCTGGAACACCATCCCAATAAAAATTGGATCTTCCGCATCTTCAATTAATCCTTTTCGTAACTGTCCTTGAATATAAATTTCGCCAGCATCCGGTGCCAGTAGTCCAGCTATGATTCGCAAAATTGTCGATTTTCCTGTCCCAGAAGGCCCAATTATGCCTAGTGAATCGCCGCGCTCTATAGTCAGATCAACATTATCCAAAATGACATTATTGCCAAAGGACTTACAAATTCCCTTAAGTTCAATTAAAGGCTCAGTCATAATCAGTTATTTAGCTATCAGCTATCAGCTATCAGCTATCAGCTATTAAATAAAATCAACTTAACACGCTTAGATTTAAAACTATGTAATCATTGCTGATGGCTGACGGCTGACGGCTGACTGCTAAATATTAACGCCCGCCTGGACGGACTCCATTTGCTGTTGCAGCAACATTTTCTTCTGATGATAGTTCTAATCCAAATACACGGCTGAAAACTTTTTCGACCTTGTATCCTGAATCAATTGATTCTAAAGGATCTTTCCGCAGGCGATGGCGCAGACATAAAGCGATAACTCGGCGGATATCGTCTACTGTTACTTCTTGTCTACCTTCTAATGCCGTCAAAGCTTTAGCTGCACGATTGGTAACGATGTCGCCCCGTAAACCATCAACATCCAATTCTGAACAAACTTCTGATATTTTCACCCGCAAATCGTAATCCATCTTCACGGACGACAAAAGTTGTTGAGCGTCTACAATCTGTTTCTGTGATTCTATTTGCTGAGGCTGGTATTTTTCGACAAAGGCTGGGGGATTTTGGTCAAACTCTGCCCTTTGCTCGACAATTTGCACTCTTAAAGCTGGTTCTCTAACAGTACGAATTTCGGCGTGCATCCCAAAGCGGTCTAGCAATTGGGGGCGGAGTTCGCCTTCTTCGGGGTTACCAGAACCGACTAACACGAAGCGGGCAGGGTGACGAATGGATATACCTTCCCGTTCAACTGTGTTCCATCCACTAGCTGCGGAGTCGAGTAGTACGTCTACTAAGTGATCGTCGAGTAGGTTAACTTCGTCTACATACAAAATGCCACGATTAGCTTTAGCTAACAATCCTGGTTCAAAGGCTTTGACACCTTCAGATAAAGCTTTTTCGATGTCAATCGTGCCGCAAACTCGGTCTTCTGTAGCACCCAGGGGTAGGTCAACCATTGCCACTTTTTTCTTGGTTGATGGCAATGGTTGCGGATTTTCTAAGAATTGCTGCCTGAGTTCATCACTCATTAAATCGGGGTCGCTAGGATGGCTGCTGAATGGGTCATTGACAACCACATCAATTTCTGGTAACAAATCAGCCAATGCGCGGATGGTTGTAGATTTACCAGTGCCGCGATCGCCCATGATCATGACCCCGCCAATAAAAGGATCAATCACGTTTAGCAGCAGAGCCAGTTTCATTTCTTCCTGACCGACAATAGCAGTAAACGGAAAAACCATGCGCCGAGAGGTGGAGGGCGATGAGGCTGTCGAACTCACTTTAATTACCTATGTTAAGAATCTTTGATCACCGCCTCTCATTTTGCCATAGTTAAGTGAGTACTGTTAACGTAGCGGCGCTGACCGAGGCAAGAGTAATGGAGCTTAATATAGTAGCGATGCCTGCGGCTGGCTGCGCCTACGCACTTCAGTCAATAAGTTTTGCTAAATGCTTTAGTCAATATACTGACAATTTCTTAATAAAATTTAAACATTATTGAGTGTAGTAGTTACAAATAATTAAAGTCTTACTATAACTGTATTTATGCGATCGCGTGCCTGAAGTTTAGTAGAGTTAAGTCATAAATACCCGTAAAAATACGATTGTGCGATTGCACTCGTATGTCTGATAAAAAACCAGTATACAGAAATAATTTTAGTGGTGGTGTATATGGAAACGCAGATGAAAACCATTCTAGTGATTGAAGACGAAGAATTTATCTTAAGCAACATGATTGAGTTGCTAGAAGCGGAAGAATTTAATGCGATTGGCGCAGATAACGGTCTCACTGGTTTAGAACTCGCCCAAAAACATCATCCAGATTTAATTATTTGTGACATCATGATGCCAAAACTTAATGGTTATGATGTCTTGGCAGAATTACGACGAGAATTTAAAACCTCAACTATTCCGCTAATTTTCCTAACTGCCAAAGCTGACAGGCAAGAAATCCGTAAAGGTATGGAACTGGGTGCAGATGACTATTTAACTAAACCATTTACTAGAGAAGAACTTTTAGCAGCAATTTCATCTCGGCTATTAAAGCAGGCTGCCATTAACAAACATTCTCAGTATAAATTAGATGCCTTACGCAATAGTATTACAACATCACTGCCTCAAGAATTACATAATCCTCTTCATGGGATTATTGCTTTATCAGAATTACTAATTAATGAACATGATTCTTTAGACAAAGAGGGAGTTTTAGAAATTGGTAATCATATTAATAAAAATGCTCAACGCTTATATAAGCTGAATCAAAACTTTTTAACCTTTGCTCAACTAGAAATTATTGGCACAGATCTAGAGAGCCTTGAAGAACTGCGAAGTCACCAAATTAAAAATCCTGACACAGTTATTAAAGAAGCTGCAATCAAGCAAGCTAAAGAAGTTGGTAGGGAAGCAGACTTGGATTTAAAACTACAACAGCAAAAAGTAAAAATTTCTGAAATTAAACTCAGAAAAATTGTTGAAGAATTAATTGATAACGCTTTTAAATTTTCCCCTGCTGGAACCCCTGTGACTGTTACTAATCATGTTGACAACAGTAAATTTCTTCTGGAAATTATCGACCAAGGTAAGGGAATGAGTACTGAGCAAGTTAGTAACTTGGGAGCTTATATGCAATTTGAGCGTAAACTCTCTGATTCACAAGGTTCAGGTCTAGGTTTGAGCATAGCTAAACGTTTAGTTGAACTACATAATGGAGAGTTAAAAATTACAAGTATACCAGGGGAGCAAACAACTGTCCGAGTTATTTTACCGATGTGAAATAAGTTAACAACAGTCGGCTCGATATCAATTCTGCTAATATTATCAATATCTTTTAAACTTGTGGAATCAAAAAAAATCCAGGCGTACCATAAGCTAAAGATTCACAAGTTTTTTAAATTTGAGGAGACTTAATTTGTCAGGAATTCGCATCCTTCATTTAGTTGGGTCTGCATACAATGATTTTTACTGTAATTTGTCACGCGATTACGCCGAAAGCTGTCTGTTAGCTACGGCAAATCCATCGCTTTATGAATTTCTGATTGCATACGTTACACCTGATAGCCAGTGGCGATTTCCTTCCTCCCTCAGTCAAGAAGATATTGCTGTCGCCAAACCGATGTCGCTATTGGAGGCTATACAGTTTATAACAGCGCAAAACATTGACGTTGTGTTGCCACAAATGGTGTGTATCCCTGGAATGACTCACTACCGCGCACTATTTGACCTGCTTAAAATTCCTTACATAGGCAATACTCCCGATGTCATGGCAATAGCGAACCACAAAGCCATAACCAAAGCAATTGTCGCAGCCGCAGGGGTGAAAGTGCCTTTTGGAGAAGTGCTTCGCCAAGGAGACGTTCCGACAATTACACCTCCAGTAGTCATCAAACCCGCAACTGCCGCCGACTCTCTAGGGGTGTCCTTAGTCAAAGAGGCTAGTGACTATGATGCTGCCTTGAAGAAAGCATTTGAATATGCAACGGAGGTCATCGTAGAAGCATTCATTGAACCCGGTCGAGAAGTCAGATGCGGTATCATTGTCAAAGACGGAGAGCTAATCGCTTTACCCCTTGAAGAGTATCTGGTAGACCCTGACGATAGACCCATCCGCAGCTATAGTGACAAATTCAAAAAAGACCCCGGCAATAGCCAGTTGCGTTCAACCGCTAAAAAGTATGTTGCGGGTTGGATTGTAGATTCTAACGACCCAATCTTCCAAAAGGTTCAGCAAGAAGCTAAGAAGTGTCATTTGGCTTTGGGCTGTCGCAATTATAGTTTATTTGACTTCCGCATTGACCAAAAGGGAGAACCTTGGTTCATAGAAGCTGGGTTGTATTGTCTTTTTTATCCCAAAAGTGTAATTGTCAATACGGCAAACGCAGCGGGAATTCCTTTAAATGAGTTATTTATGACGGCGATCAATGAAACGTTGCGTATGACCTGAGATGACGTTTTAGGTAGGGGTATTATTTCCTACCCGCCGAGTAAAACAGGGAATAAATACTATCTTCAAAACTACAGTTGTACTTATTTAGAGGCAACTTCGGCATATTCTTTTGAATACATACTACAAATTTTTAACTCAATCTCCTCCCTACTCTATAAGCTCACCGATATTAAAATCTATTCTGATCCAACCTTTTAGTCTGCGTAAATTGTCGAGAATAAGTAACGGAATTTGCCAGTGGTGAACCATCAAAAATGGTAGTGGATCATTGAATTCAAAAATTGCCTCTTTTCCTCGCAAAATATTTTTAACCCAAGTTTGCAATTGCTTTAACGATCTAATTTCATTCAGCCGCCAGAGTTCGTGGTACAGCCAATAGGTTGGCTTACTATCAGGAAGAGGTTGCAAAGTTTCAGCTAGAGGTTCTTTACCAAGATAGGCATCCGCTACCCCTGGATGGTTGTAAAACATAGTGATGGCGGAGTGAGTGCGAGGGTTGCATTCGATCGCATAAACAGTTCCGTCACCAGACTCGATGAAGTCAAAGGACAACTGCCCAGTACGTCCCAATTTTTCGGCAAAATCACTCGTCCATTGCTTAATTTCAGGATTATCAACATTTTCGTAGTTAACTTGAAAGGCGGATGACTCACAGCAGCAATACATTCTTGACTCTCCATCTCGCACCGTACTGTGAGTGCAATATTCCTTTCCGGGGATGAATTCCTGCATGATCCAGGGCTTCTCCTCACTGATCGGCAAACTCTTGACAAATGCTTCGGTTTCTGCTGGTGTATTGCAAGGAAGTTTGGTGAGGTTCAAGCGGCGCACTTGATCGTAGGGAATGCTTTTGAGGATGTATTTGCGCTTTTCGTTGGTAAAGTCGAAGTTGAGGACTTGTTCTGGGGCAGTAATTTTGAATGATTTGGGAACTGATAACGAGAAACTTCGCGCCATTTCAGCAAAGGCAAATTTATCATCTAACATCCTCGTTATCTCAGCATCGAAGTGGAAAATCTCACAGCAGCCTGATAACACTGGTTTGTCGTTAGAGTCAAAGTAGATGACGGCGAAAATGGCTACTGGGATAAAAAGGTCGATATTTTCTTGTTTGGCGATCGCACGTAGAGCCTGAGTATAACCTTCTAAATCTTTCTGCGGATCAGGGACAGTATAAGAAGCAGCCACAGCGTTGGAAAACTGATTACCATTTAACCAGTATTTATCGGTATCAACTATAATTGCCCGATGCCCAGCAGCGTGAAATGATCGCGCTAGTTGGAGGGTTTTAGTCATCCTACTACCAACGATCATGATATTTTTCGGATTCTCGTTTAAAACCGCTTGCTTGCTAAACGGTCGGGTAAAAAAATTCCATAGCAGCAATGGTAAGACGACGATGCAGTTGAAGGGAAAAGCGATCGCCAGTAATGCCAGAGTACCTAAGTTTTGGAATACTGCAAAAATACGCGCTTTTATCGGTTGCGATTGGGTCATTATATTTATATTTTAAAAGTGGGCTGACTCGAAAATGAAAAATAAATGATTGCGTTTATATTAATAAACACTTTTAACGTTTGTTTTCTCGAATGGTACTTCACCTGTATGCAGGAAAGATTGCAATAATCCTCAGTCACCCCCTAACTGTACAATTTTCCCAATATTAAAATCTATTTTTACCCAACCTTGTAATCGGCGTAAATTATCAAAAATAAGTAAAGGAATTTGCCAGTGATGTACCATCAAAAATGGTAACGGATCGTTAATTTCCAAAATTGCATCTTTTCCGCGCACAATAGTTCTGATCCAATTTTGCAATTGCTTCAACGATCTAATTCCAGTTAGTCGCCAAATTTCGTGGTATGTCCAATAAGTCGGTTTACTATTAGCAAGTGGTTGTAAAGGTTCTGGCAATTGTTCTTTACCTAAATAAGCATCTGCTACGCCTGGATGGTTATAAAACATGGTAATTGCTGAGTGGGTGCGAGGGTTACACTCAATGGCGTAAATATTTCCGTCGTCTCCTTGGATAAAGTCAAAAGAAGCTTGTCCAGTTAGTTTTAATTCTTTAACAAAATGACTGATCCATTGCAAAATTTCTGGTTGATCTACATTTTCATAATTAACTTGAAATGCCGATGATTCACAGCAGCAATGTAATCTTAATTCACCGTCGCGGACTGTACTATGAGTGCAGTATTCTTTACCTGGGATAAACTCTTGCATTACCCAAGGTCTTTCCTCACTAATAGGTAAACTTTTTACAAATGCTGCGGTTTCTTCTGGTGTGTCGCAAGGTAACTTAGTCAGGTTTAAGCGGCGCACTGAATCGTAAGGAATACTTTTAAGTATATATTTGCGGATTTCGTTAGAAAAGTCGAAATTGATTACTTGTTCGGGATGAGTAATTTTAAAAGATTTCGGAACTGATAAACCTAAAGATCTCGCTGTCTCTGCAAAGGCAAATTTATCATCTAGCATTTGTGTGACATCTGCATCGAAGTGAAACACTTCACAACAACCGGATAATACTGGCTTTGCTAAGGAGTCGTAATAACTTTGAACAGGACTACAAACGGGAACGTAAACATCAATATTTTCTTGTTTAGCAATATTTAGTAAAGCTTGAATATAATCTTCTGGATCTTTATGTGGTGCGGGGATTGTATAGAAGCGATCAACCGCGTTAGAAAAACGATGACCAACTAACCAATATTTATGACTTTCAACTAAAACAACTCGATGTCCAGCAGCATGAAACGATCGCGCCAGTTGTAACGCTTTCGTCATCTTCCCGCCAGTCAGCATAATATTTTTAGAATTGGGATTTACTACTACTGGCTTCTTATTAAGAAAATTCAACACCAGCGCCGCTAATACTACAGTGAGATTAAAAGGGAATGCGATCGCTAATAACAACAGAGTCCCAAGGTTTTGTAAAACTGCTACAACCTTTGCTGTTATGCTTTGTGCTTGTGCCATTATTCTAATTTTTTTTAACTAACCGCAGATATAGCGCGTCAGCGCTTCCCGCAGGGTACGCAGATGTAATACAAAATTTATCGCAGATAAAACACGAGATTTACACAGATGTAATAACTAATTTTTGCAATAAATCAAATGATGTAACGGATAAGCACAGTGTAGTTAACAATTACTTCCTAACTTCCCACCCGTAACCTATCCGTTACATCCGTTAAAAAATCCGTTGCCTAAATTCGTCGCCTAGATGCGCCTAATAATGGTCAACCCATCGCGTAATGGTAACAACACCTGTTCAACACGCGGATCATCAGCAACTACTTGGTTAAACTGCGCGATCGCATCCCCGTTCTGACTTCTTTGCTCTTTCGGCAGATATACTTGCCCTTGAAGCAAAGTATTATCCACACAGATAAACCCTTGCGGTGCTAACAAATTAGAGTCCAGCAGTCTTTGAAAATACTGCACATACTCTTTCTTATCTGCGTCAATAAATACTAAGTCAAAAGATTCACCTTGCTCTGCTAATTTATCCAACGTTGCCAAAGCAGGAGCTAATTCTATTTGAATTTTAGCTCCATGCTCACAACGATTAAACAAATCTTGAGCAAACTCAGCGACATATTGATCGACTTCGCAAGCAACTAACCGCCCATTTTCCGGTAAAGCTTCCGCCATCGCCAAAGCTGAATATCCGGTAAACATCCCAATATCCAACACTTTTTCAGCGCGAGTCATGTAGACAAACATCTTTAAAGTTTGTCCTTCTATATGTCCTGAGAGCATTTCTTGCTCTAATTGACGCACTGTTTCACCGTCAGAAAAGCGCTTACTCCAAGCTTCTTGACTGGTTTTTTGAGCGATCGCACTCAAACCCTCTGACTCAGTAGTTGTGCATTCTTCCAGATACGGATCTAAACCTGCTGCTAATTGCAACGCTTTATGTAAATGCGTAGTAACTTCAGCAGACACACCAGACTGTTTATCCAGCATCCGTACTGCGGTTTCCAAATGTTCAGTTAGAATACCTAACGGCGTAACCGGACGCGCCTTTTCTACATTTACAGCAGTGGTCATTAATTACCACTCCCAACTAAATTGTCTTTAACATTGCCAACTAAAGCTTCTAGACTTTGCACTTCTTTACTGAGATCGCCAGCAAGATTTTTCTCCTCTTTAGTTGCAATCTCAACAGCGACATTTTGCTCAACGCTATTTACATAAGCATCCACACCAGCACCACTATCAGGGTAAGCTGCACACAGTTGTTTATGCTCACTTAAAACTGCGTTTAATTCTTCAGGAGTTAAATCATTAGCAAAGAAGCAACTACCAATAGGTTTAGGCATTGCTGCACGTTGCAAACCGTCCCGTGTTAGACTGATCGACTCGGTAGCATTCCACAACAACTCACCATCTAGCAAAGGATGATCCAGTGCTAAACCAATGCGGTTCATTACACCGAGAATGCGATCGCGATCTTCCGCAGAAATATAACCACGCTTCTCAGCAATTGTCGCCGACAATGCCATATCAATATTCACAGCATGACCGTGTAATAATGGCACTTCGGGAGTCAATTCTAGTGTCGGACTCCAAGTATGACCATAAGCAATTACCCGATCCAAATCCAACTCATGCAAATTAGGAGTTTCTAACTCCAGCATGGTTTTAATTGCTTCATAAGTAACGCGATGTGCTACTTCTTGAATTTCTGGAGTAGCATCAATATAGCCAAAGTGAGTACGCAGTAACTCGTCCCCATACTCATACAGCAACTCAAATACTTCCTTATTTGAGACAACTGCAATCTTCACCAACTCAGCCATCCCATTCCGCACATGAGCAGTGGGAAGTGTCCGCAAAAAAGAAAAATCAAGAATTACTTTCTTTGGCGCATGATAAGCACCCAAACGATTTTTTAACTTGCCATGATTTACAGCAACTTTAATCGCCACACCCGCATCAATCAAACCAATTAGTGTGGTAGGAACACGGATATAGTTACTCTTACGACGATAAGCCGCGCAAGCAAAACCGCCCACATCTGTCAGCAACCCGCCACCAACCAATAATACAGGCTCTTTACGAACTAACTTAAATTCGCAAAAAGCATCAATAATTTTCTCAAACGTCTCCAGAGTTTTCTCAGGTTCAGTAATAGCTACTGGAAATATTGTTAAATCAATATTGTAGTGCGTGAAATATTCCTGAATTTGCTGTCCGTAGAACTGATTTACATTCGCATCTACAACAGCAAGACAACGCCCAAAGTTTTTGTAACTGTCTGCTAACTCTGTATTTTTAATATCAAACGCCCCGTTAACATAAACGAGACTAAAATCAATTTTTTCGTAACCTTCTACATGAAATGCAGTTTCACTTGCTTCAAACTTAGCTTGAACTTGACTCATGAAATTGTGCCTCTAAACAGCTATGGTTAATCAACGCAACGCATTTGACAAAACTTAAAGAAACATTAGAGAGTTACCAGCGCGTTGCTTGAAACCGATAACTGATAAAAACCATAAATCTTCTCAACTTTCCAATGGCGAATAAAGGACTACGCCCAAAAATCGCCTTGACTTGAGCCATATAGTATTAAGAAAAATTAACTATTAGTAGAGTAATTCTTATGTAACTTGCTTTCATAGTGCCAAAAGGAATAGAAATGAGAATTTTATGAAGATTTAATAAGAAATTAAGGATTCTAGTTTTACTGTGCTAAAAATCTTGAAATTTCATGGTTATAACGCTTTTACGCAAAGCTGATTAATAAATTGAACCTGTAAAAATTATTAATACTCTGAAAAGTCAATCTTACTTAAGATATAAATTATATTTTTTCAGTCAACAATAGTAGGTTAGGTTAAGCGCGACGATGATCAATTACCAGATCTGCTTGCGTCGCGATCTGTGTTATAGAAAATAAAAAAAAATCCTTCGTTATTTCAAGTCCCCAACTTCAGTTGGGGGAGGAATTGATAATTGATAATTGTTAATTGTTAATTGTTCACGATTATTTCTCCGTCAGCGTCCAAACTCCATCCCAATCATCAGGTGGTGGTTCTTGAAGAAAATGCTGACAACGCTTGAGGTATAAGGTTGCTGCTTTATCGTTTTTATCAAAATCTTCCAAAATCGTGCCAAATTCACCCATAGCGCGGGTAAATTTCCGCTTGAGGTAATACTCACGCCCTTTATGATAAAGCTCAATAATTTCTTCTTTCTCTGGCAAAATGGGTTCGGAACGCAAACCAACCAATTCATAAATCCTGACTGGTTGATCTTTACCCTTAACTTTAATAAAGTCTAATTCCCTAGCCCAAACGCGATCGCTACAGGGAGTATAAGTACTTTCGCTAATTACTATATCGCAGCCATATTGCTTACTCGCGCCTTCTAAACGAGAACCAAGATTTACGCCATCACCAATGGCAGTAAACTCCATACGTTTACTAGAGCCAATATTGCCACTAATTACAGTATCAGAGTTAATACCAATACCAATTTTGATGATTGCCTGATTACCTTCTGTGCGTTTAGTATTAAAGTCTATTAAACGATGGCGCATATCAATAGCTGTACAAACAGCCATCCAAGCATGATCTTCTAGAGGTAGAGGTGAACCAAATACTGCCATAATTGCGTCGCCAATATATTTATCTAGCGTGCCTTTATGCTTAAATACCGCGTCTACCATTGACTCAAAATATTCGTTGAGCATTAGCACTACATCTTCAGCAGGCATACTTTCAGTTATGGTGGTGTAACTGCGAATATCTGAGAACAAGACAGAAACTTCTTTGCGATCGCCTCCTAATTTAGCATCGCCACTTTGGAGTAGCTGTTCAGCTAATTCCTGAGTCATGTAGCGATACATTGTACTCTTAAGGCGTTTCTCATCGCTGATATCATCCATCACTACTAACGCCCCATAAACATTAGTAGGATCGCTAGCATCTGCAATTGAATTAATAGATAGGTGAACGCTATGTTCTTGAACCCCATCAGAAATTAACGTTTGATCGGGATAGTATTGTTGGCGGTTCTTTTCGTCTTTTGCTTCTAAAGCTGCATTGAAGTATTTAGCAAAATCCCCTTCTTTAATCTTGATTAACTCACAAATTGATTTACCTTCTATGCGTTCTTCGTCGCTAAATCCTAAAAGTTTTTTAGCACTTTCATTAGCAGCAATAATATTACCTGCTTTATCTGTTGAAAATACCGCATTTGATAAGCTGCGGAGAATATCTCGCTGCATTTGTTCTTGTTGTTTTACCGTAGCAAACAACTTGGCATTTTGGATAGCAATGCCAGCTTGAATATTAAATGATTCCATGAAGGCTTCATCGCTTTGATTAAAACTCGCCTTCCAGCATTCGGGAGGATTTGGCCAATCATTGGGATCATAAGGTGGAAACTCACCTGATTTCCTTTTATTAATTAATTGTGTAACACCAATTAACTCGTTATCAGCGTTAAACACTGGCATACACAATAAGCTACAAGTGCGATAGCCCGTCTTTTGATCTGTTTGCTTAGAAGTTTCTGAACCTGAATGTTCGTATAAATCAAAAGGAATAATTACTCGCTCACCATTAGCAGCAACTCTACCTGCAAACCCTGCACCAAAAGGAATCCGCAGTTCTCGTAAAGCACCAGCTATCGGTATTTTTGTCCACAACTCGTGAGATTCTCGATCCAAAAGCCAAAGCGTGCCGCGATCTGCATTCATTAACTGTTTGGCTTCATCCATTACCTTCCTTAAGGTTTCTTCTAAGTCTAAACTGCTTTGACTTAGCGATCGCGTTGCCTTCATTAATGCCGAAGCTGCCCGCTGTTGTTGCGTCGCCATGTAAAATGAGCGGGAGCTTTCTAGTATTAATCTAATTGAAGGAGCAAACTCTGCAAAAACTGTTTCGTCTTCTGTTGTAAACCCGTTAAAGTCAATTTTTTCAGCTAAGGGTTTTCCCTGCTCAATGGGACACTTTAATTTATTAAGTAATTGTACAACTGCGACTAAATCCCCCCCGTCATTCAATAGGGGTAAGCAAAGCATTGTATAAGTACGGTATCCAGTTTCCTGATCTTTTTTCTGGGCAAAGAGCGATCGCGGATCATTATAAAAATCAAACGGAATATTAACAACTTTTTTTAATGTGGCTACTTCACCAGCAATTCCTTTATCCGCAGGTATTCGCAATTCTAAAGAACGCCCACTCTCACCTGCCGCTAGAATTGACCAGAGTTGATTTTTTTCTTCATCTAATAAAAAAATGGTTGTGCGATCGGCTGCTAATAACTCCCCTGTCTTTAAGGTAATAGCATTTAACATATCAGACAGAATTGCATCAAAACCCTGGCTGTCAAGCAGCATTGATAGAGTTTGATTAACAACACTGAGCTTAGTTTCTACATCGCTGACAACTCTTTTAAAACTATCTTGAGTAAGGGGAGCGAGAAATGCTGAAAAGCTGCCCTTGCTCGTAGCTAATGCACCCCCACGAGCCGTATTTGGCTCTACACCCTGGTTTTCAACTTCAGAAACCACATTAATATCAATTGTGGTGCCATTGTGGATTGTATCGGACAGTTTGGAAGATGCGGCTGTCATACTTGTTTCTCGAATGCAGAAGTGGGGGGTTAGAGAAGTTTTTGGGAACTCTTGAGTATCGTACAAATTTAACTCACTGCTTTATTGTTCCCAATGAGCCGATGGCAAACTACTCTCCAACTTAATTGAAAACTATTTATTCTCATAATGCTCGTAAGCAGCTACAATTCTTTCTATTAGTGGATGACGAACGACATCACTACTAGAGAAGTGGCAGAAAGCGATTCCTTCTACAGATTTCAGAATTTTTTCGGCAATAGATAAACCCGATTCTTGATTATTTGGCAAATCTGTCTGGGTAAGATCGCCAGTCACCACCATCCGAGAACGAAAACCCAAACGAGTTAACAACATTTTCATCTGGGCAGGTGAGGTATTTTGGGCTTCATCTACGATCACAAAGGCGTTGCTAAGGGTACGACCTCGCATATAACCTAGTGGAGCTACTTCTATTACTCCACGTTCCATCAAGCTAGGAATTTTTTCGGGATCGATAAATTCATTTAAGGCATCGTAAAGAGGACGCAGAAACGGATCGACTTTAGCTTGCAGATCTCCTGGTAAAAATCCCAGTTTTTCCCCCGCTTCTACTGCTGGTCTAGTAAGAATTATTCTTTCATATTCATCATTAAGCAAAGCTTGCACGGCTAAGACTGCTGCCAAAAATGTCTTTCCGGTACCTGCTGGCCCAATGCAGAAAGTTAGATCGTGGGTGCGTACTGCTTGAATATATTGCCATTGGCGGATGGTTTTTGCCCTAATTTCTTCGCCACGACGGGTGCGTGCTAGGACTTGATGCTGCATCGCTTGCAAATCATCCAAGCGCCCTGTATCTATGGCGTAGGAAGCCGTGCGGATATCTACTTTCGAGATCCGCTTTCCTTCCTTCCAAAACGGTTGAAGCGATCGCACTATTGCTGTAGTACGTTCAATCTGTTTAGGCGTTCCCGAAATCATTAGTTCTTGCCCACGCAAGGCTAATTTCGCACCCGTATGTTGCGACAGAATTTTTAAGTTTTCTTCCCGCCCACCTGCTAAGGCGATCGCACTTTCAATACTTGGCAATTCAATTGTTGTTAATTCCGCTGTCATGCTGCCATTTGCTCCCTCCTATGAATGCTCCTACTATGGTGACATAATCTCCACACCGCAAAATTGATTGTTGCCCTATGCAACCAAAATCTGTCGGGAGCCAACAGAGCATGAATCTTGAGGATGTAGTGCGACCATCACCTTTGGGACATTCTCACATCAATATTTTGGGACGTTATCACATCAATATTTTGGGACGTTATCATTTCTGTTTGCATCTTGCAGTTGAAAAACCCTCACTCGCTGAGGGTTGATTTTTAAATGCAATTTTGATTGCTAAGTACGGCAGAGCCAATAAATTACCCCACCTGATATTACAAGTGGGGCGTTTATCAATTATCAATTATCAATTACCAGCCTACTAGCCCTGTCCCTTGAGTTATGAAAAATCAAAAAATTCTTCTTGATTTCAAGCGCCGCGTATTAAATTGTGAGGTAATTGAGCATTTATTCTTGATAATTGTTAATTGTTCATTGTTTTAAGGTTATTGAGGGCGCGATTTAATAGCAGGTTTGGGTGCAGATGAAGGGCGAGGTGGAGATATTCTCGGAGTAGGTTTACTCTCAGAGTCAATCTCGCTGCTATCCCGCTCTGCTGCACCAGCATTGCTACCATATATATCCAAATGGACAGATTGACCTACAGCTTTAGCTGCGGCTTCAATCACCGTCCTCACTGCTTGAATGTTACGCCCACCACGACCAAACGCACGTCCCTTATCTGCTGCCTCAAAAGCCAGCCGAATCCACACCCGCGACTGTCCATTTAACATTTCACAGTCTAAGCTGAGTGAATCCGGGGCATCTAAAAATGGCAAGAGCAAAAATCGCACCAATTCAGAGTAGTTTGGCTGATGGTTTGACGGTTGGGAATAAATAGCTGATCGCTCAGGCACGGACTTGTTCAAGGACATTGGCTTTTCTAAGAATGCTGCGTACCGTTTCGGTTGGTTGAGCGCCTTCTTGGAGTCGTTTCACAATTGCTTCGACATTCAACCGAACTTCATCTGTTCTGGGGTTGTAAAAACCCAGTTCTTCAAGAGGTCGCCCATCACGGCGGGTATCGCTGTTCATTGCTACCAGCCGATAGCTGGCTTCCCGTTTCTTACCAAATCGCTTTAATCTTAGTTTGACCATGTTGAGGAATAATTCTCTAGTTTGATTTTAAGCTATTAGCAAATAGCTATGAGCTACTAATTGTCCAGTCTTTGATCAGTGGATAGACTATCGTAACACCAAAGTCTATCCACTTATATTAAAAAAGCTAAAGCTAACTGACAAGCAGCTAATAGCTACAAAGTCCCAAAGCCTTTCTTTTTTTTGTCCTTTTTCTTTTTTTGCTTACCAGCGCCGCTTTGATGACCGCGCCAACCAGGCTGCCTCATCTGGTTACCGCCCCCCATGCCACCGAATAATCCAGGCATTCCAGGCATTGATGGCATAGCGCCTTGGCTCATTTGCTGCATAAGCGATCGCATCTTGGTAAAATCACTCACCAGTTTACTGACATCGGATTCTCCATAACCAGAACCCCGCGCCACTCTACGCCGACGGCTGGGAGAACTCGACAATAAATCAGGATTACCGCGCTCTTGCTTCGTCATTGAATTAATCATCGACTCAGCACGCTTAAGCTGAGTTTCGCCTTGACGCAATTGATCGTCAGATATTTTGCCCATCCCTGGAATCATCTTGAGCATTCCCCCAAGTGAGCCCATATTCTTCAGCAACCGCATCTGCTTGAGAAAATCTGTGAAGTCAAACTTCGCAGACATCATTTTCTCCTGCATTTTTGCTGCGTCTACAAGATCTATTTCCTCTTGGGCTTTCTCTACTAAAGTGAGAACATCTCCCATTCCCAGGATTCTAGATGCCATCCGGTCAGGATAGAAAGGCTGTAACGCCTCTACCTTTTCACCCACGCCTACAAACTTAATCGGCTGACCAGAAATCCGTCTAACTGAAAGCGCCGCACCACCACGAGTATCCCCATCCAACTTAGTGAGGATAGCTCCAGTAATACCTATTTGTTCGTGGAACGTGCGGGTAAGATTTGCCGCCTCTTGACCCGTCATCGCATCCACGACTAGCAACGTTTCGTGTGGTTGAACGGTTTCTTTGATGCGGGCTAACTCCCCCATCATATTTTCATCAATTTGCAAACGACCAGCAGTGTCGATAATGACGGTATCAACACCAATTTCCCTAGCTTTTTCAACCCCTTGACGCGCAATTTCTACGGGGTCAGTGTTTGTACCCATTTCAAACACAGGTACATCAATTTGTTGACCTAATGTTACTAGCTGGTCAATTGCTGCTGGTCGATATACGTCTGTCGCTACCAAAAGTGCACGGCGTTCTAGTTTTTGCAGATGTAAAGCTAGTTTTGCGGTCGCTGTGGTTTTACCAGTACCCTGCAACCCCGCCATTAACACAACTGTGGGCGATGTTTCTGCTTTTGCTAGGGGAACGTTTGTTTCCCCCATCACCTCGACCAGTTGATCGTAAACAATTTTGATAAACTGCTGGTCAGGTCGCACACCAGCAATTACATCTGCTCCCAGTGCCTTAGTTTCAACTTCGGCAACAAAGTCTTTAACTACTTGAAGATTTACATCTGCCCCTAATAAGGCGCGGCGGACTTCCCGCAGGGCTTCTTGGATATTTGACTCGCGGATTTTGTCCTGACCCCGCAGTTTTTTCCAAGCATCTTCTAAACTTTCAGCTAGTGCGTCAAACATAATTCAATTTTTAGGGCTTGATACTTAATTCTTAACTGGTTACACTGCCCCAGTGAGAGCTTGTGCTTTTATGCGATCGTTAAGTTTTTTTAGCACATTTTAATTATCATAACTGAGAATACAGATATGATAATGCTGCGTTAGCTGGCGCGTAACGCACCCTACGAATAAATTTCAGCAGATCAAAGAATCAATCAAACCAATTAGACAAGGGGATGTCATTTTAATCCCTGTGCAGCAAGTTGAGGGAGAAAAGTTGTCTCACTAACTTTGGCTAAAGGTGAGGTCACTGGACACAGACATCGTATCAGTAAACTACCTAACGCTGACCTTCGGTACAGCGTAAGCTTTCAGTAGCCCTAAAGTTGATATCACAGGATAACAACTTTGAGCCTCTAGGTTGGTTTACACTCAACCCCCATAAAACAATCATCTTGGAGCCGTTTTCGTCTGCATCCCCAATCCATCCACAAGCCTTGTTGCTGCATTTAAATTTCTTCTCGGTTCTAACTCCCCTCTTTAATATCTTTGTACTGGATAAATGTTCTTAACTGATAGAAAGCCCAAGAATTAAAAAAATGTTTTTATCCCTAAAAGGTATGGCAAAAGGTTAACTAATAAGTGGGATGCTTCTTGGTTATTAACAGAAAAGAATGCCGAACGACGAGTATTAATTCAAGGTATTGGTTACGCCCGTCTACTTGAAGAATTACAAGCCGTCGAGTTAGATTCCTATCAAGAGTAGGTCTTATTAAAAATTGATGCAGATGTGGATGTCGAGCCAATTCATTTATTAAAAATGGTTTGCCCTAGTACTGAACATATTCACATTTTGCGAGTACCACCTAATATTGAATTAGCTAGAGAGGCAATCCGTTGGGTAAATTGCGGAATTGACCCTGAATACTTTATGGCGCAAACTTAGACATCTACCAATAGGATGAAATTTTGCAGAATATCCTAATAAGCGGTGAAGAATAGGGTTTAGATCATTTCTGGTTGGTTATTGATCAATATTAGCTTGGGTGGCGCTGCGCTTAACCCAAGAATAACTTTGATTGATGGTGACGTTCTCTCCCGTTATAGCTGTAGGGTTAACGGGAGCTTCTCAACCAGCAGTAAATTCTACAAAGGCTAAATTTCTGGAAATTATTGAAAAGTTTTGTATAAATTACATATCAATTAGCTGACGCTAGTTATTGTAAATATAAAACTTTAGTATTAATTGTTGGATTTTTATGCTGACATCCAAAGTCATTTCTGAAGTAGAAGATAGTCTAAGTGTAATTAAGCTAGAAGATGGTAATAAAGAGGAAAAAAGCCGTAAAAATAAAATTTTACCTCGAAAAATTCAAAAATTAGCCGAATTTTCTCAAGATTCACCATTTATTAGTCAATTTAAGCGGCATAGCCATTTGTTAATGGCATTAATTGAACCTGATACGTTGCAACTGCATTATGCTAATGATTACTTTTGCCGACTGATTGGAATCGAGCCGACATTTAGTGGCGATGTCAGCAGTATGGAAATAAAGCTATTTAGTTTATTTCTAGACTTAGATCAAGCTTCTAGAGAACAACTCTACCGACGACATCTGCTACATTTAGTATTCAGAGATATTTATCAGATTGATCTATATTACCAGCGTCTTTTAGATGAGCCAGTAATGGCTTCTTTAAGCAGTCCTATTTATTCGGAACCACGTTTGATCCAGTTTTGGCTACGCTGCGATCAGTTGCAAGTTTCCCGCGTTGATCCTCAGCTAGATGAATTTGCAGATCTTAATTTAGGGCAAATGTCGCTAGCAGAAACCGCAAAGCTTATAAATTCAATACAAATAGAGGAATTAGAGCAGCGACTACGCCTGGAAAACTATCGTATTGACGGGTTAATTTTTCTAGAAGGAATAGACGTAACAATTCAGGAAACAATCAGACGGATTGAGCAACGACTGATTGACAGGGAATCAATTTTTCGAGCAGAAAAGTTTCAAGAATTGAGTCAGCAGATGCGATCGCTATTTCGTGCCAATAATAGCTTAATACTCAGGGCGGAAGGCGAACAAGCTCAACTATCAATTAGCGGTGAAAGTCACACTTTAAGACCAATCTTATCTTCAATGCAGTCCCTACAAGGATCGCATTTTCTCCGCGCGGCTAAAGCTAATCGTGTCTGGAATGTTTCAGATTTAGCGCTAGATTGTCAAACGGATTATGAGCGTGATTTGCTGGAACGAGGTATTCGCTCTTTATTACTCATCCCAATTATTGCCAGAACAACGGCTTCGGGCAAGTTTTCGCGGCAGTTAATGGGATTGCTAGGGTTAACAAGCGATCGCCCCCACAATTTTGACCAACTCGACTGCAAACACGCGGAAAATTTAATTCCAGCTTTAACCGCAGCTTTGCGCCAAGCTAATCACGGACGGTTTACTCATATTCATTCGTCCGTTGAGTGGCGTTTTCTGGAAGAAGCTGAACGCCGTAGTTGGGGATTAGCGGCAGAACAAATTATTTTTAAAGATGTTTATCCTTTGTATGGTATATCAGATATTCGTGGTTCCTCAGATGAGCGTAACCGAGCTATTCAGGAAGATTTATTAGAACAATTTAGGTTAGCGATCGCAGTTTTAGATGCTGTTTGTAAACACCAGCAAAATGCCCTGACTGAACAGCTGCGAATTGATTTGCTGGCGTACACTGAAAAATTGCAAGAAAACGTCACAGTAGATGCAGAAGTTACAGCTATTAACTATCTCAGAAACCATTTGGAAAATTACTTTGACTACTTCAGTCAATGCAATGATCATGCTTCTGCTGCTGTTGAAGCCTACCGTAATGCTTGTGCTAATGAAAACCAATGTGTTTATACAGCACGCGATCGCTTTGACCAGTTAATTAATCAAATTAGATCAGATCTCCGTGCTAATTGGGAACGTCATCAAGTTAAAATGCAGCAGATCATTCCTCACTATTGCGATCTTGAATGTACAGATGGCATTGATCACATGATTTATGTAGGCGCATCTATTGAACACACCTTCTCTCCTTTCCATCTGCATAGCCTACGCTATGAACAACTACGTGCAGTATGCGAATCTGCGAGGACAGCTTTTAGCTTTAAAGAACTATACAAAACCGAATTGCAGCTTACTCATCTGATTTTGGTTCAAGATACACCAGTAGACATTTTTCACGATGAAAAAACTGAAAAACTTTTTGATGTTCGTGGTACTTCTGACACACGCTACGAAATAGTCAAAAAACGCTTAGATAAAGGTGTTGATGCTGAAACACAAACGCGCATCACTCAGCCAGGGATGTTAACTATAGTTTATTCAACTGAGGACGAGTGGGAAGAGTATCAGCAATACGTCCGCTATTTGGTTCGAGATGGCTTAATTGATTGTCAAATTGAATTTGGTAATGTTGCACCTTTACAAGGCGTAACTGGTCTGAAGTTTGCCCGTGTGCGTGTTTTACAATGAACAATTATCAATTATCAATGACCAGCCTTAATGAAGAGCGTTTATTTCCACGGCGCTACTTATCTGGATTTCCTACTAACTGGCGACAACCTTTAAGCCCTAAAGTAGGATTATCAGGATAGGAATCATTTGGAACCCAAACAGTTATTTTGCGATCTAAGGAAATAAAATAAAGATAATTTACATTTGAAGCATAATTTACCCCTACTCGTAAGTTAGAAAAATCATCCTCACAAATTTCATAGCCAAATCGCACAAGAATTTGAGCTACTAAACACTCAGGCGTATCCGTATTTTCACCAGCCGTTTCTCTTTCTTGCCAAAATTTCTGGATGAATCGGTTAAGAATCGGCAAAACTTTATCAGGGGAACCATTGCGGCTGGCGTAGATAACTACAGGATTACTTTCTACTAGAATGTGAAAGGGAGTAGGCATTTTTCAATTAACAATTAACAATTAACAATTAACAATAACCGATAACCCATGATCCACTTGAGTTTTAAGTTTAATCATGCTGATCAAGTTATTGGTTTTTAAGGTAGAAATCTGAGCTTTATAAACTAAACAAGCAAGTTAGTATAAATTACTAGCTTGCTTGTTAATTTGAAACTTAGGTAATTAGGAGGTCAATCATATTAGTTGTTACTTACTGTTGATTGACGTGCTAGTTCAAATTGCTTAAAAGACTGATAGCAATCTTCTGGACTATACAAATGACATTTATCTGTAATTTGCTTCATCAGCTCCCAAGAGAAACGGGTTTCGTAAAGATAATTTCCCCAGTTTTCTTTGAGACTGTTATGAGCTAGGCGGAGGTTATAAGAGGGAATTGCTGTAGAGATGTGATGAGGAACGTGAACATTGATGTCGTGACAAAGAAATTCTATCCAACGAGGATAATCACAGTGTACAGTTCCCGATAGTTGAGCGATCGCCTCATCCCAATTTTCAACCGGAGTAAAGGGAATATCTGGCGCGGTGTGGTGAACGATGGTAAAGGTACTCATCCAGAAATGGTATCCCAACCAAGGAAATAGCCAAAATTTGACAAATCCCCAGATACCAGTAGTAGCAATTAGAGTAGGAAAAGCTATGCTGGCAAAAGCGATTACTACAAGTGCTGAAAACTTTACTTGTTGCCTTTCTTTACCTTCAAAGCTCGTCCAATTAAAGTGCAGCCCTGCCCAGTGGATAATCGAAGATAGCCACCAAAACCGACCCCGTAATTTGCTATAAACAAATTTAATCGGAGTATTTGAACTTTCGTACTCCTCTGGTCTATAAGGTTGCCAAGCGTTGTCTATATCAAGTTGGTTGGTGTGCTTATGGTGGAAGTTGTGCAATATCCGCCAACCGTGGAAGGGATAAATTAGTGGCAGCAGAAACAAATGACCGACTAGATCATTTACCCAGCGACGGTTAGCAAAGGAACGATGACCACAATCGTGAGCAATTACAAAAAAACCAGTAATAGCTGTACCAGTTAATATCCATAATGGCGGTAATAAAAACCAGGGAGCGATCGCCAAACCCCAGTAGCACAAGCCTACAACTAAGACATTGAACAAAGCTTGTGTCCAAGCTTTGCGAGTATCTTTTTGAAAAACCTCACGTGGCAAAGTCTTCACAACATCTTTTAAACGAAGCGTTGAAGCTATTTGAGAAGATGTTGGGCTGAGGGCTTTTTCTTTAATTGGCGATATAGTCATGAAGAAAAATAAGTTTCCCAGATGTTATTTACAAAGAAAGGCTAAATCTTCCCACATAAAAAACCTGCTGTCAGGCAAGTTAATAGCAGGCTGATGTGTCGATGTTAACACTGCTAATTCGCTAAATTTGCACTTGTTTATGGGGTTTAAATTACCCTTGCGGGTTGCCCGTCACATAGGGTTTTACTTTTTGATTTGGGCATTTAGATAGCCTTAATTACCTTTGGTAACAAGGTAATTAAATCTACTTTATCAGCCCAAAGCAAGTTTAATGACGAGCCTAATAATTTATTAGTTAGGTGTTTGGGCGGCTAGGGGTATCTTCTGTAAGCTCAGGGCGCTGTTGTTTGATTGTTTGTAACTGTTGCAACAGACAATCAACTTCCGCCTGTAAATTTAGAAACTTGGCTTGTTGGTCAGCCTGATATAGGCACTTGGTCAACTGCATAATCCTTGTATCACCTCTTGAAGCGGCAGAGACATCACTCAAGGACGATGAACTGTCAACAGAGGTTTCAGGACGGGTCAGAGTTAATGAACGAGTAGACATTAGTCTTTAGCTAGTTATTTTTACTTACTCACACCAACAGCTAATTGTATCGTAAAGATTTAACTCCGTTGTATTTAATATTGCTATTTTTTTGGTATTGACCCTCAGTACAGCCCTGGGATCAGCTTTTTCACTTTTTCTCGATATTCTGAATAATCTGGATATTTCTGGCTCAACCAAGCTTCCTCACGGCTAGCCTTAATATCAAAAAAGACAAATAAAATACCTGCTGCGAAGAGGTGAGAGAAACTCATCTGAAAGATTGCCCAACTAATGGCTGCTAGGATTACACCGCTATAAATGGGATGGCGTACTAAGCTATAAATGCCAGATTTAACTAGCTCACCGTCTTCTTTAGGATAAGGTAAGGGAGTCAGTTGCCCTCCTAAATCGAGCAATCCTTTAGCAAAAAATACTATAGTGGCTAAAGCGAAAATTGCGGTACTACCCAGGCGAATATATACCGACTCAGATAAATTAATTTCCCAAGTAGGAATGCGGTAAACAGGCAATAACACAAAGCCTAAAATTAACAGCATTTGGGCTAGTACCCAGTATTCGCCCCGTTGATTATTACGCCAGCCTTCACGAGTAAAGCCCCAATTGGTCAAGAGTTTCATAGTGCAACTCCGTAGGAGTATCGCCTCCTGTTAATATTTGTGATTAAACGGCTAGCAACTGCCAAGCTTAAACCCTAAAATTCTGGCTAAGTTGAGCAAGTTGAGTAACATCCTCGTTACTAAGTTGCCAACCGACAGCCCCAGCATTTTGTCGTACTTGCTCGGCTGTTTTAGCACCTGGAATCGGAATTACGTTACCTTGAGCAATTAACCAATTGAGAGCGACTTGAGCAGGAGTGCGGTTGTATTTTTCTCCAAGCTGACGCAACAAAGATATTAATAAAGAAATTTTTTCCAAACCACTACGGCTAAAACGAGGATCAAACCTCCGCGCACCCGTTGGCTCTTGATATTGCTCAACAGTATACTTACCAGTTAGTAACCCTTGAGCTAAAGGACTGTAAGCTAGGAGAGTTATGCCTAATTGACGCGCCGTGTCTAAAATTCCGTTGGTTTCTATTTGTCTAGTTAGTAAAGAGTAGCGCGTTTGATTTACAGCCAAGGGTACTCCTCTAGCAGCTAAAATCTGATGAGCTTCACGCATCTGGGCGGCTGAGTAGTTGCTGACACCAACAGTGGCAATTCTGCCACGCTGCACCTCATCGGCTAAAGCATTCATCAACGTTTCTTGGCTCATTAGAAAGGTAAATGGCCAATGCACCTGGTACAAAGTAACTCGTTCCGCCCGCAGACGTTTGAGACTTGCAGTTAAAGCCTCAGAAACAGACTGAGCATTGAATCGCCAGGGCAAGGGGCCATATTTAGTAGCGATTTCCACCTGATGCCCAGTTTCCTGCATGAACTTTCCTATAAGTTCTTCTGATAGTCCTGTTCCATAAATTTCAGCAGTATCAAAGAAGTCTAGACCAGATTCTAAAGCTGCATCAAAAGCTGCTCGTACTTGGGATTCGCCATAATTATTGCCATAGTTCCAAAATATTTTGTCGCCCCAAGCCCAAGTCCCAATGCAAAGGGATTTGACGGTTGGGCCATTGGTTCCGAGAGTAGTTGTCGGGATTGTATTGCTTAAATTCATAATTTTTAAAGGTTTGAATTGCTCCGCCCTTTCAATGCAGGTATATAAGACCCCTTGCAAAAATTGAAAAATCTTGGTTCACATCTGCGTGCATCTGCGGTTAATGTGCGTTCTAAAAAATGAAGATGCTCATTTTTGCTGTGAAGTTTTTTATCTACCTATCTCAATATCAGCTTTCTCAGCCAGCGTTTCTCTTACTAAAGGTATATCTTTAAAAAAGTACTAAAAGGCAAATGGCATAGTTCTGGAAGTAGTTATGGCAATAGATGATTTTTCAGATTCCCAACCAGTTTCATCACCAAAAAGAAAGCCTAGCCCCATTAACTTATTAACTATGTTCCGGCTAGGCTTATTTCAGATGGGGCTAGGGATTATGTCAATCCTCACACTAGGTATTCTCAACCGAGTGATGATTGGTGAACTAGGTATTCCAGCAACTGTAGCTGCTGGTGCGTTAGCAATGCACCAATTTGTGGCACCAGCACGAATTTGGTTTGGGCAAAGATCTGATGCTAAACCAATCTTTGGTTATCATCGCACTGGCTATGTTTGGATAGGTGCGACTTTATTTACGATCGCATCTTTCTTAGCAGTACAAGTTATGTGGCAGTTGGGCAACCTTGTACGCTCTACAGGCGGTTGGACTTGGACAACCGAAACATACGGTTGGACTGCACTGATGGCTTTGATTTTTGCCTTATATGGTATAGCGTTAAGTGCCAGTTCTACCCCATTTACAGCTTTGTTAGTAGATGTTTCTGAAGAAGAAAATCGTTCCAAACTTGTAGGCATTGTCTGGTCAATGTTAATGGTGGGAATTGTTGCGGGAGCAATTATTGGTAGCGTTTTATTAAAACAGGTAGCAACAGACGCTCCAATTGAAGCATTACAAGCATCAATTAATCGTCTCTTTGTAATGGTTCCTGCTACTGTTTTGGGATTAACATTCTTAGCAACAGTTGGTGTAGAGAAAAAATATTCTTTATATACTTCTCGTTCTACTTTAATAGAGCGAGAAGATAGCATTACTCTGGGCAGAGCTTTACGAGTATTAACAGCTAACCGCCAAACAGGAATATTTTTTACTTTTCTCCTGGTAATGACTATTAGCTTATTTATGCAGGAGGCGGTTCTAGAACCTTATGGTGCTGAAGTGTTTAGGATGCCAATCTCAGAAACTACTAAACTAAATGCTTTCTGGGGAATGGGAGTACTTGTTGCTTTAAGTACAACTGGATTTTTAATTGTGCCGCGTTTAGGAAAACAAAAAACCACTAAATTAGGTTGTTTATTAGTAGCAGCTAGTTTTATAATTATTATCCTGTCAGGATTTACTCAAAATCAGAAGCTATTTCAAGGTGTGTTATTTTTGTTTGGTTTAGCTTCTGGTGTCACCACAACAGGCGCGATTAGCTTGATGTTAGATCTTACTGCTGCTGAAACGGCAGGCACTTTTATTGGTGCGTGGGGGCTGTCTCAAGCAATGGCAAGAGCGTTGGCAACTATTACAGGTGGCGCAGTTTTAGATATAGGTAAAAGCTTGTTTAGTAATCTGGTATTTGCTTATGGATTAGTATTTGCGCTGCAAGCAGTAGGAATGCTACTTGCTATTTGGCTTCTCAGACGAGTGAATGTTAAGGAATTTCAAAGTAATGCCCGAAATGCGATCGCTACTGTATTAGAAAGTGAATTAGATTAAGAAAGCATTATAATTACTGCGAATTGCGCTCTCAAGATGGAAGATTTTTGGACTAAGGTTTTAACTTTCGCTGAAGATACAACTACTAAAGTTGGCATCAGGCTATTAGAATATGCTGGACAAGTGCAAGCTACTAGGAAAGCTGATGGTAGTTTGGTGACAGAAGCGGATAACTGGGCGGATCAAGAAATTCGATCTGCGATCGCTGAAAATTTCCCAGATCACGGTATCCTCAGCGAAGAAGCTGAACACACTTTTAAAGGAACTGAGTGGTGCTGGATCATTGATCCACTAGATGGTACTACCAACTTTACAAGGGGAATTCCTCTGTGGGGCATTTCTATCGCCTTGCTATATCAAGGTACACCTGTATTTGGTTATGTACATTTTCCCCCAGTTAACCAAACCTTTCATGGTTATTGGCGCGGTTCATCTGAACTTGATGTTCCTACTGGCGCATTTTTAAATAATCAGCCTATCCAAAGTAGTGATGATTCTCCTACGAATAATCACTTTTTCAGCTTGTGCGCCCGTAGTACATCTGTAATGAAACAAGGGTTTCCTTGCAAAATTAGAATGCTTGGTGTAGCTACTTATAACTTCCTAGCAGTTGCTTCTGGTGCAACTCTCGGAGGAGTTGAAGCTACGCCGAAAGTTTGGGATTTATCTGCTGTTTGGGTAATTTTGCAGGCTGCTGGTGCTGTTTGGGTGTCATTATTATCAAAGCCTACTTTTCCCCTAGAAGCTGGTAAAGATTATGGCAGTTACGCCTTGCCAACTTTAGTTGTTAGTCGTCCTGAATTAGTACCAGTATTTGAACCATTAATGGAACCTATGATTCGTCGCTGATTAGATATCCATGTGCATCTGGGTTTATCTGTGGTTGAAATTCCAACCACTTTTTTAATAGAATTCACCTGAAAATAATTAAAAGTGATGAACCAGCAAACTAAAGATCAGTTAGTAATCCACAGAACACTATCAGAATCTTTACTGAGACTATCGGTATCACCCGTCAAGGCAGATAGAGAAGCTATCACTAGATTGGAAAGAGAAGCAGGTAAGGACATTCAAGCAATTATTCAAGATTTAGATAGCAATGAGATTGCTTTGCAAGCTATCTATGACCAACAGCAAAAGCCTGTTATTAAGAAATTTGTTAGTTTATTTAACAGTGGCATATTTATAGCTGGAGTAATTGGTATTGTTACTGTATTTACTAAGCCATCGCATATTTTGGTTGCCTTAATCTTGGGCTTTGTTACAGGCGTAACTGGTGCTGCATTACGTCATCAAAATAAGTGAATACAAAAAAATATTGATATTAGACTTTTTGCAAAAATCCTTCCTTACATCTGTGTTTATCTGTGTGCATTTGTGGTTAATTATCCAAAATTTGACTTATGCAAGAAGTCTAGTAGAACCCATTTATCCTTATTTCCAAATAAAATCAGCAAGTGGTTGATGATTAATTTCCAATTCATAATCTTCTGGGGGATGTAGCAATAGCGATCGCTGAATTAACTGCGGCTTATTAGTATCCCCATTTTTTAACCGTCGCGCCACACGGCTAGGAATACCATATCCATAAATAATATGACCACTACCTGCAAGTACAATTACTTGATGATCTGGATTAACTTTGACAAAATTAGCGATCGCATCTGCCATAGTTTCATCCCATAAAACTTGGGCAGTAAAAAAATTATCTAATTTTTGACTATTACCTGACAAATGTTGATGATGTCCTCCGGCTAGTTTTTCAAACAACTGCCGATATTCTTGATTATCAGTGCGGATTTCGGAAATAGGCGGAATATATTTCCCATCTTCTTGATTTAAACTATCTAATCCTTGGCGGGAAACTTTACGAGTTACTTCTGAAGGTGTATTTAAAGCTAAAACTGGTATTTGATGTTTTTTGGCAAATTCTAGAATTGGAGCATAATATTCCCAAGGGAAACCCCAACGCTGCTGATATTCACTTTGCTCTACCAGTTGTTCTGCGGTTATTTTTCCAGCTAAATATTGATTTATGACTGATTGATAGGGACGCTGGAACATTTCCAGTGCGATCGCTATTTTTGAGTTAGAACTTTTCCTAATACCTTGCTTAGTGAAACTATATAGTTTTTCAATAATTTCCAACTGGGTTTCGTGATCTTTAGGGTTGTCGTGAGTTTCCCCTAAATATACTACATCTGCTTGCGCTAGTTTATGCAGAATATCTGCTTTATTTAACTGCTGTTGTGCAGGCAAATTTAAGGCATTTTCACCTACGCTAGCTGGCGTATACAATAATAAAACACCTAAACAGCAAGCACATAATTTAAAAATAGATAGCTTGTTCATATAAAACTTAACCTAAAATTAAAATTATAGTTGATATTGTTATAAGTACAAAATTTACGCAGATATACCCCGCATATCCCCCAGAAATTGGAGGACTTGGAATTCCCCCCCTCCCCTTATTAAGGGGAGGGGGTTGGGGGGTGGGGTAATACGTTGAACTGGATTGACATACTTATCAATTGTGTCAATCAATAACTATTGGCTTAAAATTAGTAATAATCTTCTAACTAACAGTGCAGAGAAAAAATAGCTAATAAATTACAATCAGCTAAGAATATAGCTAAAATTTTTCTAATAAAACAAACTAAAAAAGTGATTTTGAGGTAAATTACCAGTGTCAACAATACCACAAACGCCTTCTGAACTACCACCCGTTAGTGCAATTGAAAAGCGGCATTTAAAAGTCACTACCGAAAACTGGTTTGAATATCCTATACGTGTCCATCCTCATCATAGTGATTATGCGGGGGTGGTATGGCATGGTACTTACGTTATCTGGATGGAAGAGGCGCGAGTAGAATGTTTGCGTTCAATTGGCATTGATTATGCTGAATTAGTAGCTTTAGGGTGTGAAATGCCTGTGGTAGAACTTTCTATACGCTACCACCGACCCCTGCAAATGGGAATGTCCGCAGTGGTTAAGACGCAGATGACAGAAATGGAGGGTGTGCGGATGAATTGGGATTATCAAATTCAATCTGTAGATGGTCAAGATTTGTATATAACTGCGCGGGTAACGTTAGTAGCAGTTGACCGAGAAAAAGGCAAAATTATGCGTCAACTGCCATCAACGGTTAAAGATGCGTTAGTAAAGTTAACAGTTTAGATCATTGTAGAGACGTACCCTGGTACCTCTCTACAATGGTTCAAGGGTTAGCACCTTGAATTTGGTGTGGATGTCTAATATTTTGTGTATAGCCGTAGCCAGATAGGACGCAGACATTTTATCTTAGCCAAAATATTGCTAACAAAAGCTTTGAAAAAAGCTGAGATATGATAGCTGACTGCTGACCGCTATAGTGTATTAGTGACCGTTATAAGACCAGTGAGGAGGGTCACGATCTAGCAACTTATAAACACCGTAAGATGCACCTACGTCAAAAAGTAACTTATTTTCAGAGCCATTACGAGGCTCGTTAATTTCAACTATATTTCCATTACTATTTTTAATTCTTAGCGTATCTTCCCAGGTAATATTCCAGTCAATTGCTAATCTTTGAGTATGGAGAGATTTTAACGCTACTGGATTACCACCAATACCATAAATATCTACCATCTGTGAGGCGGCTTGACGCGCTCCTGAAGCTGTATAGTGTACCCAGTCAATGTCAACTCCAGCCATCGCTGGCACATTATTAGGACTAATTTCACCTCGATCTATTCTGGCTGCGTAGTGCATTAAATAAGCCCGTTGTGGAGGTCGATAGGTAGCTGAGATAATTGTTTGTGCGCCACCATCAATCAAGGCTTTTTGAAATGCTTGAACCCGTTCACGAAATGGTGAAGCTAAGGCAGATATAGCACGGCTAGTGGGAAAGTAATTGTACCAATGTTGCCCACTCAGGCGAAATCTTAGTCTTTTAGCATAGGTGTTAAAAATATCTAATGCTTGCTCAAAGTCATTTTTTAGTTTATTTTTAGTGCTACTAGAAATACTATCGGCTAATTCAGTACGCAAACGGACATCTCTTTTTTTATAAGCTTCAGCTAACCCTTGATTACTTCTATAACCAAAGTCACCATCTGTAACTAAAGGTGGAGTTAGTTCTGCGATCGCATTTAAGCTTCTTTGTAAATCTTTCACCTCGGCTGAACCAAACCGCAAATAAGCTAACAGCAGGTTAGCAGAGAAATTGGGAACTTTAAAAATAAATCCTTGACTAAGAGCTTTAACATAAGTATTGTTGCCCACGACACCATCAGCAGACAATTGATTTTTTTGTTGATAACTCCGAGTAGCTGCATAGGTGGCGTTGCCAAAGTCTCCATCTACTGTTCCAATTGGGAATTCATTTTCTTTCAAAAATCTTTGCCAAGCAATAACAGCAGTTCCTTGAGATCCTTTTTTAATTACTGGCAGTTTGAGAACACCAATATTGAAAGCCATAAATCTCTCCTCACCTAAATTTTGTGATGTCCTGATTGTTAGGAATTAGGCACTTAACGTGATATGTATAACGGGCAAGATGCCCGCATAGCAAAGTAACATCTATTTAGACACTGACGATTTCTAGCCGTTGACTAATTGCTAAAACTTCTTGTCTTGCCCATTGATCTGCGGCTATAATGTCGTCTAGGCTAGGGTCAGGGCGGTTTTGGGCAGATGTGCGATCGCACGCTGTTTCTATACAACGGGCAATATCTAAATAACCAATCTTCTCTTCTAAAAAGAGTGCCACAGCTTGCTCATTTGCGGCATTTAATATCGCAGGCATTAAACCCCCTGCCCTACCCGCAGCATAAGCTAACTGCATACAAGGATACTTCTGATGATCCGGCGCACGGAAAGTTAAATTACCAGCTTTGACTAAATCAAGCCTTTCCCAATTAGTATAAATTCTCTCCGGCCAAGACATCGCATAAAGTATCGGCAAGCGCATATCCGCCCAACCTAATTGCGCTAAAACTGAAGTATCTTGTAATTCAATCAAAGAGTGAATAATACTTTGGGGATGAATAACAATTTCTATACTGTCGTAATCCACCCCAAATAAGAAATGCGCTTCAATTACTTCCAAACCTTTATTCATTAAAGTCGCAGAGTCTACAGTAATCTTACGACCCATCGACCAATTTGGATGCTTTAAAGCGTCAGCAACTTTTACCTGTGCTAATTTCTCTACAGGTAAATCTCGGAACGCGCCCCCCGAAGCAGTAAGCAAAATGCGGCGCAAACCACCCGCAGGTACTCCCTGGAGACACTGAAAAATCGCTGAGTGTTCTGAATCTGCGGGTAGCAGTTTTACACCATACTCTTCTACCAACGGTAAAACTACAGGCGCACCAGCAATCAAAGTTTCCTTATTTGCTAAAGCAATATCTTTTCCAGCTTTAATGGCAGCAATTGTGGGTAACAAACCCGCACAGCCGACAATTCCAGTAACTACTGTTTGGGCATCACCGTATCTAGCTACTTCAATTACACCCGCCTCCCCTGCCACTATAATCGGTTGTGGGTTAAGGTCTGCGATCGCCTCTTTTAGTTCTGGTAACTTCTCTTCATCACAAATAGCGACAATTTCGGGTTGAAACTGTCGAATTTGCTGCGCCAGCATTGTCACATTGCTTCCTGCCGCTAATCCCACAATGCGGAATTGATCGGGGTTTTGAGAAACTATATCTAAAGTCTGAGTGCCTATCGAGCCAGTTGAGCCAAGAAGAGTAATCGCTTTCACAATTGCTTAATAATTAACCGCAACTCCACTATAAAATTCTTTGGGCATATTCTTAACCCCCAAATAGTAAAGTCTTGCTAAAGCAGCACTTTTGTCAGAAGATGTACTGAGCAAACATTAATTTTTAAATAAAATAATATTCATGAGGAGCTAATTAAATATTTTCAATACAAAAAAAAAATAATTTTTTAGATAAAAACATCTATTTTTTTCAAAAAATCTTAGTAATCATTAATTATTCAATTATTCTTTTTATATTTTTTAATATTAAGAACTACAATTTTAATTACTAATCTAAATCTACTATTATTTATGGAAATTATTTCAAAATCCACATCATTAAAATTTTTGCGAAAGCAAATTAATAAGCTATCAACATATCTTTATCATCCGGTTCCAAAAATTTTTTTTTATAGCATTATATTCGCAATAATCATCAGACTTATTTGCGTCCCTAATAAATCATCGGATTTTAAGTCATTTTTAGAACCTTGGTACAACTTCATCGTAGAACACGGAGGATTTAGTGCTTTAAAGTATGGTTTTGCAGACTATACGCCTCCCTACCTCTATTGGCTAATTATTGCCTCATCCCATCTCTCATGGTTGCCTAAAATTTTTGCAATCAAGCTCTTTGCTATGAGTTTTGATTTCATTTGCGCTTTTTTTACTTATAAATTGGTTAGCCTTAAGTATCCAAGTGGTCAAAAACCAACTATTGCTTTTTTGGCAGTGGTCTTAACTCCAACTGTTATTTACAACAGCGCCCTCTGGGGACAATGTGACAGCATCTATACAACTGGTTTGATTGCCTGTGTTTACTTTTTATGTATTCAGCAAGTATTTATAGGATTTCTCTGCTTTAGTTTGGCAGTTTCCTTTAAACTACAAGCTATGTTTTTACTACCTTTTTTATTGGCTGTTTCAGTAAAAAAAATAAATTATTTAAAATATTTTTTATTAATTCCTTTTGTATATCTAGCTGCAATTATACCAGCGTTGTTTGCAGGAAGACCCATGATAGACTTACTGTTAATCTACTTTAATCAATCAACTAAATATAAAGAATTAGCCAAGAGAATTCCTAACCTTTATCAGTGGATTTCTAACGAATTTTATAATATTGTCGTACCATTAGGATTGATTTTTACTGTCAGCATAATTGTGCTGTTTATTCGTACTGTTTATACAAACAAGGTCAATATGAATCATGAGTATATGATACAACTTGCCTTCGCCTCTGTTTTATTCATGCCCTATTTACTACCTAAAATGCACCAACGATACTTTTTTCCTGCTGACATTCTTTCTATAGTTTTTGGATTTTACTTTCCTAAATATTATTATATACCTATTATTTTGCAAATTGCATCATTGTTTAGCTATTTGGGAACGCCAATTTTGATAAAATTAGTTTCAATACCTTTAGGTATCATATTATGGATTGTTTTAAAAGAAATTGGTTTCATAGGTGGTAATCGCAATTATGAATATTTAAAATATTAAAAATATGACACTTCGCTAAACCCCTAAGTTTAAAAGCATTTATTAAAATATTTTATGAACGATCTAACTTTTTTCATTTCATTGTTTCTCGGTAGTGCGATCGCTATTTATTTATTCTGGTTTATCTGCCACTACAATGGCAAAATTATTTTTTATTTTATTTATACCGCTACGCAACGTTTTGCCGAGCGCGAAACCAAAGTTAATCACAATCTTCCTGGCTCTTTTTATAGCAGTATTTCTATGGCGGCAGTTTGCTTAACAGGGGCTATGCCTTTAGCAATCTTAAGCATTTCCACCGCAGCATTAAATCATTGCTTTAATAGCGTATATATCACGGGTATATTAGAGGCAGTCCTAAGCATTGCCTTTCTCTTTATTCCTAAATCGGTCAAAAAACAATTTGATTTATTTGGTATTAATGTTATTAAGCAAAATTTAGCTTTGGTTTTATCTACTGGTTTGTGGTGTTTAATTTTTGCATTATGGGCTGTAGTAAATCATAAAGAATCATTGGATTATATTGTTTTAAATACTAACCCAGATATGTGGGCTTATGTGCGACGTTTTGCAGCAATGACCACAGATAATTTAAACTTCTATGGTGGGTCAGATAGTTTCGTTTTTAATGGTAACTCAGCCTGTGCATTTTTACTGGGTAGTCCTAAAAAATTTAGTTCTTTTCTAGGTTCCTTAATCGTATATCAATTTAAGGATTTATCTTTTGGAATAGCCGTATTTCAAGGAATGTTAGGAGGAACTTTATTTATCTGTTTATTCAAAGAATGGTTTAATATTCGATTATCCCAAAAAGATCAATTTTCTTTTGGAAAATTAATATTAATGGTATGGGTATTATTTTCCCCTCCTCTTTATTGGCTCTTAGTTAGTGCATACTTTTCTAATACTTTATTTATTATTGTCATTTGTTTAACATTAAGAGAGTGTAGAAGAATTGTGACTTCTGGTGATATAGATGCGATAAAAAATTTTGTTTGTTTCTTTTCTATTTTAACTATCGTTTTTGCTTTTTATCCAGCATTTTTGCCCGTAATTATCGTTACTTACTTCATATCGCTCTTAATTTATTTGCCTTATCAAAATTTAAAATTAGCACAAGTAATTCAGGTTTTTCTCAAGTTTGCAGGGGTAATTATCGCTTGTGGCTTAATTTTCTATATTTTATTTCCATCTCAATTAGGTTTATATGAAGTCAATAAAAGTTTAAACTTACTCGATGCACATGGTTCAAATTTTGTTCCATTAAATCCTTGGAGTCTCTTACAAGAAAAACCAAAACCAATGTCTTCAACAAGAGATTTTGGATTTTATTTTAATATCATTATCAGTTTACCGTTGAGTTTATTTTTGGGTAAAAAGATTTGGCAGGAATATCAAAAAAATAAGAATAGAAATCTAATTGCTGGACTGGTAGGAGTAGGAGTGTATAGTGGATATTTATTGGCATATATATCGCTTGAAAACACTTATAGATTAATGAAAATTTCTATTTCTATTATTTATCCTTTGGCTATTTTTGGATTATTACCAGTAATTTTATGGTGCAAAAAACAGCTAGATAAAAAACCTTTTTGGATGCAGAAAGGAGTGTTGATACTGGCGATCGCTCATACAGTTTTTCATATTTACAAAGTCTTTGATCTTCATAGCTTTCCTTCTGGTAGTTTGATTTTATCAAATAAAGCTCGATTAGAAAATATTCAAAGTGTTGTCATTGTTGGTTGTAAGGATGCTCATGAGAGTCAATCTTATGAGAGACTGGTTGGATTTCAAATTGCTAGACAATACCCAAATTTGATAGTTAATGTTATCCCCTCACCCGACAAAATTAGCGAAAGTCCGAAAGGAGACATTTTTATTTATGGGAAAACGATTCCAGAAGAAACAACAAAAATAAACTCTTGTCATTTTTACATTAATTAATTTAATTAAGAATTGATGTAGTCGCGACATTTGTTTGACAATAGCAAAAACTTGATAGTTTATTAAAAATGTTGGAACATCTTTAGATTTATTTGCACGTACAGCAGTAACTTTTCAATTTAAATCTTATTTCAATACCTCTCAATTTATGGTATCGTTTCACTGGCGATCGCCCAATTTTATGGAATTGCTGTTACATCAATTGTTCAAGATAGTAAAGTTTTTTTACTGCACGAAGCTGCCCATCATTTCAAATGCTTAGTTTTTTGATAGATAAATTTCCTAAACAACTTAAGCTATATCCTGTAGCTGGTATAACCGCTCTTGCTGCTTTAATTTTATTTGTGTGTAGCAGTGTTAAACACGCCCTTTTTAAATCAACGGCTTTCGATTTGGGATGGTTTGATCAAGCTACTTACTTAATTAGCCAAGGACAACCACCCATCGTTTCTTTTTCAGGATTTCATATCCTTGGTGACCACGCAGCCTGGATTTTCTATCCCCTTAGCTTACTTTATAAAATTTACCCTGATGTCCACTGGCTATTTGCAGTACAAGCAATAGCTTTATCTTTGGGAACATTACCTACTTGGCTTTTAGCGCGTCAAGCTGGATTAAAAGAACCCCAATCTATAGCAATGGCAGTAGTATACCTGCTGTATCCATTGCTGTTTAATGTTAATTTATTTGATTTCCACCCAGATGTTATAGCTTTACCTGCTTTGTTAGCAGCGATTTTAGCTGCCAAGCTAGGTAAAACAAAGTGGTTTTGTTTAAGTATTATCTTAATTTTGGGTTGTAAGGCAGTTTTGTCCCTGACTGTAGCAGCAATGGGTTTTTGGCTACTGATATTTGAAAAAAAGCGTTTTTGTGGTGCGATCGCTTTATTTGCTGGTATTGCTTGGTTTATTATTGCTACTAAATTAATTATTCCATATTTTAGCGGTCATGAAGCAGCCGCAGTAGGACGTTATGCCTTTTTAGGTAACTCTGTATTTGAAATTGCTCAAAATCTCTTACTCAAACCAGGCATTGTCTTAGAAAAAGTCTTTACCTTGCCTAACTTAGAATATATTTGCTTGTTATTATTGCCTGTTATTTGGGGTCTTTCGCCACAACACCTCACCCCTTTAATAGGCGCTATCCCTACTTTATTATTAAACATTCTCACGGATTATCAACTTCAAAAAGATCTGCTTCATCAGTACTCTTTACCCGCCCTACCTTTCTTGCTATTAGCAGTCATTTCAACCTTATCTGCTGGTAGAGGTTGGTTGCGAAACAAACGCGGAATCATCCTGTGGTCTTTAGTAGCTTTCTTAGCTTTAGCTAAGTTTGGTGATTTTAGTTCTAGATATTTAGAATCAGTAGATACATTACCAGCTACCCGTGAAGCTATTTCTAAAATTGATACTAAAGGAAGTGTCTTAACCTCTGCTGAAATTGCTCCCCATGTAACTCATCGTCCTATTGTCCAACTCGCTATTCATGGTTTAAATTTTAAGTTAACCGAATTTGAGTATGTATTACTAAATATGCGTCATCCAGGTTGGGAAAGCGATCCACAATTAGTCAGCAACTTAGTGGAACAATTAAAAAATGCTAAAGAGTTTAAATTAACCTATCAACGTGATGATGTTTATTTGTTTACCAAAAAGTCTTAATAAAACTAATATACTCATCGGGAGAGCGAAATGTCATATCCACAAGCGCCTTGGACACTCTGCGGTTACGCTATTCAAACATTACAGTTGATTGATGTTGATAAAACTCGTCCTTTCATCCCTCCAGAGTTTGAAATTGTCTCGATTTTTCCTGGTAAAACATTAGGAGGTGTTTATGTATCTTCTTACGGTTTAGGCTCAGTACTACAATACAACGAGCTAATTGTCGCTGCTGGATTTGTCAGCTATGCAGGCAAAATTGGAGCATGGATTTCTCATATATATGTAGATAATCCTGATTCTGTAGCTGGTGGGAGAGAAATTTGGGGATTGCCCAAAGAATTAGCTGATTTTACCTGGGAAAATAACCAGCATAATTCTCAAGTGGCGATCGCTCAAGGCAACAGACAATTATGTAGTCTTTCTTACAATAAACCAAGTCTTAAAATCCCAGTACCTTTTAAAGGTTCTGTTTTCAGTAAGCTTGGCGGTAATATTCTCATGTTTGACGGTGAATTATCATCTCAAATAGGACTGACGAGTAGTAAAGTAAATGTTCCCGCAGAAAGTCCTTTTTATAGCTTAAATTTAACTCAACCTTGGTTAACAACTTACTGCGATGATTTGCGTTTTGTCGCAGGTGTACCAGAAGTTGTAGGAGAAAAAGCAGTGGAATTTAGCTATAGCTAATTTGTTTTCATTGGAGAGTCAATAATAGTTTTTAGATACCTCATGTTCCTCTTCAAATTACGTCATTGAGCAACTAACTACCTTTACATCAAATACATCAAAAAAGATCTCCCCCTCCCCTTAATAAGGGGAGGGAGCTGGGGGGTGGGGTAATACTTTTAACTCGCGTTGACCTATTTATCTTACACAGGGAATTTTTGCCAACAATCAATTAATACTTCACAATTGTTTATAATATTCCTTCGGTCTAGAGAAGGAAATAAACGATGCGGCTATCTCAAATATTATTCGTCACACTACGGGAAGATCCTGCGGAAGCAGAAATTCCTAGCCATAAATTACTGATCCGCGCAGGTTATATCCGTCGCATCGGAAGCGGTCTCTACGCCTATTTACCTTTTATGTGGCGGGTACTGCAAAAAGTTTCCCAAATTGTGCGGGAAGAATTAAACGCTATTGGCGCACAAGAATCTTTATTTCCACAACTACAACCTGCTGATTTGTGGCGAGAATCCGGTCGTTGGGATACTTACACCCAAGCCGAGGGAATTATGTTTTCTCTGATAGACCGACAAGAGCGAGAATTAGGGTTAGGGCCAACTCATGAAGAAGTCTTCACGGCTGTAGCGCGTGAAATGATTCGCTCTTATCGCCAATTACCGATAAACCTTTACCAAATTCAAACTAAATTTCGTGATGAAATTCGCCCTCGTTTTGGTTTATTACGCGGACGCGAATTTATTATGAAAGATGCTTACTCCTTCCATGCTGATGAAGAAAGCCTGAAAAAAACTTATCAAGATATGTATCAGGCTTACAGCAATATCATCAGTCGTTCTGGGTTAGCTTTCCGCGCTGTAGATGCTGATTCAGGAGCCATCGGCGGTTCTGGTTCCAATGAATTTATGATATTAGCTGAAGCAGGAGAAGATGAGGTTTTATACACTGAAGATGGTCAGTATGCAGCTAATGTAGAAAAGGCTGTTTCTTTACCTACTGATGCCGAATTATCACAGTTTACAAGCTATGAAAAAAGAGAGACACCTGGAACTGAAACAATAGAAAAACTCTGCAAATTTTTTAAGTGTTCTCCTACTCAATTAGTTAAAAATGTGCTATACCAAGCTGTTTATGAAAATGGCACGACAGTGTTGGTAATAGTTAGTATTAGAGGCGATCAAGATGTTAATGAAGTTAAGCTGCAAAATGAGTTAGTTAAAATAGCTCCTCAATTTGGTGCTAAAACTGCGATCGCTCTCCAAGTACCTGACGTAGAAGCACAAGAAAAATGGGCAGCGAAACCTTTACCTTTAGGTTATATTGCACCTGATATTAGCAATGAATATATCCAAGCCGATAAACAAGTTCATGCTAAATTTATCCGATTTGTAGATCAGACTGCTGTTGAATTGAAAAATTTTGTTACTGGCGCTAATGAATCCAACCATCACGTTGTTGGTGCTAACTGGGGCGAACAATTCCAGTTATCACAAGTGGTAGATATACGCAAAGCTAAAGTAGGCGATCGCGCAATCCACAATCCACAACAAACTCTACAAAGTGCGCGTGGTATTGAAGTAGGGCATATCTTCCAATTAGGCGATAAATATTCCAAAGCAATGGGCGCTACTTACACCAACGAACAAGGTGAAGAAGTACCATTAGTTATGGGTTGTTATGGAATTGGTGTCTCAAGATTAGCGCAATCAGCCGTAGAGCAATCTTATGATAAGGATGGCATTATTTGGCCTGTAGCGATCGCACCTTACCATGTAATTATCGCTGTCCCTAATGTGGGAGATGCTCAACAAATGGAAGTAGCTGAAAAACTTTACCATCAGCTAAACCAAGCAGGAATTGAAACATTGCTAGATGACCGTAACGAACGTGCTGGAGTTAAATTTAAAGATGCCGATTTAATCGGTATACCTTATCGAATTGTAACAGGGCGATCGCTCCAATCTGGCAAAGTCGAAGTTGTAGAACGTGCAACCCGCAAATCTCAGGAAATTCCCATTGATGAAGTTGTTTCTACCATTAAGCAGTGGATTGAAACAGCTTTAACCGTAAACAGTAAACAGTAAATATCTCCGCTCATGCAAATGTAGAGACGCAAATTCCGCGTCTCTACAAGGGTTTTAGGTAAAGCGCCCTGAATTTTTGAAGATGTCTATTAACTGCTAATTGATAATTGTTAATTGATAATTGTTAATTGATAATTGAACCTATGGAACTTATAAGTATTTTACTTTCTGGATTACTGATATTTATTTCGCCTGCTGGATTAGTTATTGACCGTGCTGCCGAAAGTGCTATTCGCTCTAGACTACAAAAAGTTGAACAGCTAGAAGTCCGTGTTGATAACACTCCTGTTCATCAAACCTTACAAGGAAAAATAGATCGGGTAAGGATAGCAGGTAGAGGCTTATGGCTAACCAAAGATGTCCGAATAGATACCCTAGAATTAGAAACTGACCCTCTTGATATTGATTTACAGCGCCTCAGACAAAGTAATCCCAAACTATTATTAGAATCTTTAAAATCACCAATACAGTCAGGAGTACATTTAGTTTTAAAAGAAAATGATATCAACCAAACGCTGAAATCACCACAAGTTTTAGCTCGCTTACAACAGGTAATAAATCAGTCGCTAGGTAGTTCCGCCCTTTTGTTTACTAGACGTTATGAAATTTTCAATCCCCGCGTCAAGTTCTTAGGCGATCAGCGATTAAGCTTGCAAGTAGAATTAAAACAACCAAATAGTAATGATCAACTATCCGTTAATTTAGAAACAGGGATAGGTGTAGTAGCGGGTAGTCGCCTACAGTTAATTTCACCAACTGCGCTTGTAAACGGCAAACCTATACCGCCTCAGCTAGTTCAATCTCTTACAGCCAGATTTAACAGTAAAGCTGATCTCCGTACATTGGAAAAATACGGTATTACTTCTCGACTTTTAAAATTAGACGTAAAGAGCGATCGCTTAGATATAGCCGCTTTTGTAAAATTAGACAAACCTACAACCACCTGTATCTGAGCAACCTTAGAATTCTGCGTAAATACACCCTCATCCTCTGTAGTCTGTAAGTAGGGGTTGCTCACTATTAAGCTATCCACTTCCTCTATGAGGCTTCTTTATATGCAAGAACAACAATCAGTACGTCGCCTTCATTTAGGTGTCATTGCAGGTTTATCCGCAGTAGTATTAGCTTCTGGAGGTGGGACAGCTTGGTGGGTATGGCACTCCGCTCAATCTCCAACGCCAACGCCTAATCCTGTTACATCCCCATTACCCCCTTCTACTCAGAGGGTACAAAATCCGGTTGACAAGACGGCTGAAGTCTACTGGCTGAAGAATCAGGGGAATCATATTGCCGTTGTACCTAAATCCCTCGATTTACCAAATTCTAATAACCAAAAAGCTGTTTTAGAGCAAGCCTTCGCTACCCTGTTAGCAGGGTCAACAGATCCGACAGTCACGACAACCATCCCGGAAGGTACAAAGCTGCGGAGTTTAGAGGTTCGCAACGATGGTGTGCATATTAACCTCTCAGAAGAATTTATTAAAGGCGGTGGTAGTGCATCAATGACAGGTCGAGTCGCGCAAATTCTTTACAGCGCAACCAGCTTGAATCCAGACGCTCAGGTGTGGATTGATGTAGAGGGTGAAAAGCTAGAAGTTTTAGGTGGCGAAGGCTTAGAACTCGATCAGCCTATAACTCGCAAAAGCTTTGAAGAAAACTTTGATCTTTAGTGTTGTACTTTTGTAACAGTGTTAGTGCTTGTTGGCTAAACTAAAATCGCGGAAGTGACGCGCTTGCTCCTCAATCCTAGTCGCTAGGCGATCGCAAACTAAATTACACAAATCAAAAATTAGGACATCTTCCACTTTGTAGTAGGCAGATGTCCCCTCACTGCGACGGCTGAGAATACCAGCTTGCAACATCACTTTTAGGTGCTTAGACACATTTGCTTGGCTGGTTTCTGTTGCCTCAACTAACTCTTGTACACATTTCTCGTGGTCTCGCAACAAGTTCAAGATTCGCAGTCGCATCGGCTCACTTAAGATACTGAAGTATTCTGCGACTTGTTGGACGACTTCTTGTGTTACAGGGCTGGCTGTTTGCATGGGATTAACAAGAAAATATCTGATCCCAAAATTTTAGCAGCAATTCTATTCATAACAATAGAGTAATCATTAATCTGGATTAATTAGCATTAAGGCTTGACCATATTCCACTGGTTCACCGTTCTTTACCAAAATTTCCATTACTTGTCCAGATACCTCAGCTTCAATTTCATTCATAAGTTTCATGGCTTCGATAATACAGACAGTTTGATCAGAGCGAATGCGATCGCTCACTTCCACAAAAGCAGGTTCGTCGGGAGCAGGTGAGCGGTAAAACGTTCCCACCATCGGTGATTTAACCTCTACCCATTTGTGATCAATTGGTGGCGATGTCGGTGTAGCTGCACTTGTAGCTGGGGATTGTTGAATAGAAGTAGGCGCAGTCGGCATTACCGGAGGAGTTGGGGCAATCATTCCAGCAGTATTTACCACTGTTTGATCAGTAATTGGCATCACCGAAATGCCCTTACGCACAGTCAGTTCAAAATCATCACTTTTTAAAGTCAACTCCGCAATGTCAGTACCAGCGATCGCTGCCAACAATTCACGCAGTTGATTAAAGTCTATTGCCATAACAACAATGATTTAATTGTGGACAAGAACTCAAGAATTCAGGATGAAGGATGCTATTGCATCCTTCTAACTCCTAGCTTTTGGCTGATATCTGCAAAAACTTGTATTACTCTCGACCTATATAAGTATCGTTGCGAGTATCAATTTTGATGCGCTCACCAATAGAAATAAATAACGGAACCATCACTTGAGCGCCTGTTTCCACGATAGCTGGCTTGTTACCGCCAGTAGCAGTATCTCCTTTTACACCTGGATCGGTTTGAGTTACTTCCAGAACCACAGTGTTAGGGAGTTCTACTTCCATTACCTGCTCACCCCAACGAAGAACGTTAACCTCCATACCTTCTTTTAGGTACTTCATGCGATCGCCAATTTGAGCAGGAGTCAGGTTAGCTTCTTCATAAGTTTCCATATCCATAAAGACAAATTGATCGCCGTCTTTATAGGTATGCTGCATCGTACTTTTTTCTAGATTAGCTTGAGGAAGCGTTTCCCCAGCCCTAAACGTCTGTTCAACGACACTACCTGTTTGCACATTCTTCAGCTTTGTCCGTACAAAAGCTGATCCTTTACCTGGCTTAACGTGGAGAAATTCCACTACCCGCCATACTCCTCCATTCCATTCAATGGAAACACCTGGGCGAAAGTCGTTACTAGAAATCATAAATTTGTCAGTTGCCGAGAACAGTCAGCACTTAATTTTACCGCTCCGTGAGCCTTTAGCTGGAATTTTCAATTGGATGAAATATTCCTTATCGTTGCCCCACACCCGTATGGCAAGATCATACAGGGCATTTTCAGCCTAATAGAGCCTTTTCAAATATGCAAACGTGACTGCTTCCAAGCACGTAGGGATGAATTTATGCTTGATTTAAACCGTTCTTTAGTTAATTTGTGCAAACGCTTTGCTCAAACTAGCATTTTAGCTTTACTGCTAGTAGCTCTCTCTTTAGGTACTAGCGCCGCTGCCTGGAATCCAGACAAGTTCAACAGTGGATTACCCGTTGGCAATGCGATTACAGATGGCAAAGCAATTTTACGTTACGCGCTACCCATAGATAACAAAGAAGTGCGGGAGGTTCAAGCTAATTTAGAAGATATTGCCAACCACCTGCGAGGTAAGCGGTGGAGTCCAATCAATAGTGATATCAGCAAAGCTTCCGTCATTTTGCGCGATCGCCCTGAGAAATTGCTAAAAAGCGTCTCAGATGACAATAAACCTGCGGCAGAAGCATTAATTGCTCAGTTAAATCAAGATATTGCTAAACTCAGAGACGCAGTTGAAACCAAAGATAAGGAAAACATTTGGACTGAGCGTGCCAAAGTTTTAGACGGCGTTGGTCAACTAGAAGAACTAATGATAGAAGGATTTCCCTATGAAGTGCCTTCTGAATATAGCAATTTACCTCAACTTAAAGGTCGTGCCACAGTAGAAATGGCAACTGACAAAGGCACTGTTACTGTAGTAGTTGATGGCTACAGCGCCCCAGTTACCGCAGGCAACTTTGTAGATTTAGTACAACGAGGTTTTTACAACAATTTAGAATTTACGCGCTCTGAAGAATCTTATGTACTACAAGCAGGAGATCCACCAGGAGCAGATGCAGGTTTTATTGATCCAAAAACTGGCAATTACCGTGCTATTCCCTTAGAAATTTTAGTTAGAGGTGACTCAGCACCTACATACGGTATTACCTTAGAAGAGGCTGGTCGTTATCGAGATCAACCAGTACTTCCCTTCTCTGCTTACGGCGCTGTAGCAATGGCTCGTCCTGAACCAGAACCCAATGGCGGCTCCTCTCAATTTTTCTTCTTCTTGTTTGATTCAGAACTTACCCCTGCTGGACGTAACCTGCTTGATGGACGTTACACTGTTTTTGGTTATCTAGTTGATGGTAAAGAAGTCTTGAAAGAGTTGAAAGCAGGCGACAAAATTCAGTCAGCTAAAGTTATCCAAGGAATTGATAATTTAGTTGAGCCACAAGCCGCTTAAAAAGCTCGCTCTAAAAAAATCTTCAATCAAAATTATGCCTCTTCCCCGAATTTTGGGGAGGGGTTTTAACTTTAGCAGGACTTACGCAAGACAACAGTGAAATTGGGCTTGTAGGGGCGGGTTGCACCACAAATTTATCCTTCCAAACCATTGAGCCACATAAACCCGCCCTGATATCAAGGATGATTTATGCGTAAGTTCTAATTAAATTAGAAAGAGAACTAGACTATTAAAAATAAATCAATCAGTAAATGTTTTTCCTCATTTCTTCCCCTCTCTCCTCCCTCCTCCTGATTTTTAAGACAAGTTTAATTACAAAAAATTCAGGGAATCTTCTGGGGGTAAATTTTTGAACAGTGAATCGTCCCTATTAGTTCGAGATATCGGCGAACAAGGTCTGTTAAAAAAATTGCAGCCTTTCTGTATACCAGGCATGGTAGGAGATGACGCAGCAGTATTAGAAACTGATCCAAAGCGATCGCTTGTAGTCACAACCGACGTGCTAGTGGATGGCGTACATTTTAGCGATCGCACTACTACACCAACAGACGTAGGTTGGCGTGCCGTTGCCGCAAATTTATCAGATTTAGCTGCAATGGGAGCATCACCTCTCGGAATCACCGTTGGTTTAAGCATTCCAGGCAATTTAACAGTTAGTTGGGTAGAAAACCTCTACCAAGGAATGAGTGCCTGTCTCAAACAGTATCAAACAGGGATCGTCGGCGGTGATATCTGCCGCTCAGAAGGCATCAGCATCGCCATTACAGCCTTTGGTCAGGTATTTCCTCATCAGATTATTAAACGCTCATCTGCCCAACCAGGAGATGCCATTGTTGTCACTGGCTTTCATGGTGCATCACGTGCAGGCTTAGAATTACTCTTGCATCCAGAGATTAGTCAGCAATTGAGCGATCGCGAACAATCAGATCTCATCCAAGCTCACCAACGTCCTCAACCACGCCTAGATGTATTACCTATCCTCTGGGAAATTTTCAATTCTTCATCAGCAATTAGGGTAGCTGGTATGGATAGTAGTGATGGGTTAGCTGATGCGATCGCCCAAATTTGCTACGCCAGTAGCGTTGGTGCCAAAATTGATCGCAATTTAATTCATCTTCCCCCTGCCCTTTATCAACTAACATCAGCAGAACAAGCATTTAACTGGGCATTGTATGGTGGAGAAGACTTTGAACTGGTGCTGTGTTTACCATTAGGAAAAGCCCAGCCGTTAGTAGAACGACTGGGCCATTGTGCAGCTATTATCGGAACTATCACAAAAGATTTAGAAATTTTATTGGTAGATCCGACTAAAGTTTATCACCAGGAAGTCCTTTTACTTAGTAAGGGGTTTCAGCATTTTTAAATTGAGATTTTAGATGTTTTTTAACATCCTCAAATACACAATTTTTTATGCAACCCATTTCCGACCAACTGTTTCTGCCAGATCTACAACCCGTTGGCTATAGCCCCACTCGTTGTCATACCAAGCCACAACCTTCACCATGTCGCCATCCATAACCATCGTCAGACTCGCATCTACAATCGAAGAAGCGTCAGTACCGCGATGATCGGATGATACGAGTGGTAGATCGTTGTATTCCAAGACACCCTTTAGCTGACCTTCGGCAGCTTCTCGTAATACTTGGTTAACTTCCTCAGCAAAAGTTCTTTTTTCAACAATAACTACCAAATCCACCACAGAAACGTTAGGAGTTGGTACCCGTAAAGCAATCCCATTCAACTTACCCTTTAGCTCTGGCAGTACCAGAGATACAGCCTTAGCAGCACCTGTAGAAGTAGGAACAATGTTCATAGCTGCTGCCCTTGCCCGACGCAAATCTCTGTGAGAAGCATCTAATAGACGCTGGTCTCCAGTGTAGCTGTGGGTTGTGGTCATCGTACCCTTAATAATGCCAAATTTCTCATGAATAACTTTGGCAATAGGGGCTAGACAGTTGGTAGTACAACTAGCATTACTAATGATCACGTGCTTATCGTGGTCATAGCCATGATCGTTGACACCTACCACAAAAGTACCGTCATCATTCTTACCTGGAGCGGTAATTAAAACTTTTTTAGCTCCAGCGTTTAAATGCTTTGTTGCCCCTTCACGGCTGGTAAAAACACCAGTCGATTCGATAATTAGGTCAATTTCCCAATCTTTCCAGGGCAAGTTTTCTGGGTTGCGATCGGATACGCATTTTACCGTCTTGCCGTTTACAGTAATGGAATTGTCATCAGCACTGATATCAGCATTAAGCTTACCCAGCATTGTGTCGTATTTCAGCAAGTGTGCGTTGGTTCTTGGGTCAGAGGTATCATTAACACCAACAATCTCAATACTGCTATTTTCTCGACCCAACCAGCATCGCATGAAGTTACGTCCGATGCGTCCAAAACCGTTAATTGCGACTCTAATCACAGCGCCTTGCCCTCTGTATACAAGCTCAGTAAATTCTTGATGACCCAGATCATATCGCAAAGCATGAGCCATGCACACTCCAACTTAGCCTCTAGACTGGAAGAGTTAGGAAATTGCCTGCATTCGTTATGGCAATAATATTTAGCAATATTAACTAGAAGTAGTTCTCTAACTTAATCACGCACTCAACAGTGATTGGCGAGTCATAAAATTTTATGGTTGTAAAAAAATCTCCGAACTTGGCGATCGCGTAGCGACTCCGCAGGAGTATCGCGCCTCTAATTCCTCAAATCTATTGCCATAAGTATTAAATTACTTTTGAGAGGAACAAAATGTAGAAGAGTCCAAGTATGCTCAAGTTAGGCCTGATTCCAAGCATTTTATGCGTAAATATAAGCATTGAAACTAATCTACCATTTGCGTAATTAGCCAAATAATACCTAAATCCGCTTGTAATAATCAGCCAACTATATTTTTGTGAATTTTCTATCAAAAAAGGTTTTTTACTATAGGCATACTAGACACAGCATCAAGGTAAGCTGGTGCTGGAGCGTAAATCTCAGAAACCGCAACTCTAGCAAAATTCAATAGCTTATTAAGTTACTGTAAAATTCCCTAAATCTATCGCAGGCTATATCTTGAAAAAAAAATTCTTGATATGATAGCGCGTGTTATTAATCAAGTTTGGTCGGGTGTGGTGTGTAAGGAGCTAAGATGCAAAATTTAGTTGATTTTAGCGGTAAGCCATTTCATTTTATTGGTATCGGTGGCATTGGGATGTCAGCATTGGCATACATAATTGCTAAACGCCATTTGCCTGTATCTGGCTCTGATCTCCGTTCTAGCGTTATTACGCAGCGTTTGCAGACAGCAGGCGCACATATTTTTTTAGGTCAAAATGCTACTAACTTAGATTTTTTTCACCCTGCGGCAGACTCAAACTCTGAACTTTTACCGATTGCAACTATTGGGATGAGTCATCCCCAGGAAGTAGCAATAAATTCCCTTAAGCCAAGTGCTGGGTTGGCAACAGTAGCGCCCGCAACACTACCCCAGGTAATTTGTTCAACAGCAATCAATACTGGCAACCCTGAATATCTAGCTGCTCTAGAAAAAGGGTGTCCAATTTTTCATCGCTCAGATTTACTTGCTGCTTTGATTAAGAATTATCGCAGCATTGCAGTAGCTGGTACTCATGGAAAAACAACAACCAGTAGTTTGATTGGATATATGTTGCTAGAAGCTGGAATAGATCCAACGATTGTAATCGGTGGTGAAGTAAAAGCTTGGGAAGGTAACGCTCGTCTGGGTAAAGGTTCCTACTTAGTGGCAGAAGCAGATGAATCGGATGGCTCTCTAGCAAAGTTATCAGCCGAAATAGGGGTGATCACTAATATTGAAATGGATCATCCGGATCACTATGCCAGTTTAGAAGAAGTAATTAATACATTTCAAATATTTGTCAATCAGTGTCAGACAACTGTCGGTTGTATTGACTGTGAGGTGGTACTGAGCAAAATTAAACCAACAATTAGTTACAGCCTCAACCCCGAAAGTGGTGCAGATTACACGGTGGATTGTGTGAGCTTTGGCGCTGATGGTACTTTAGCTCAAGTGTGGGAACGGGGACAAATCCTTGGGAAGATGAAATTAAAGTTGTTGGGCAAGCATAATCTGAGTAATGCCTTGGCAGCAGTAGCTGTAGGGCGCAAGTTAGGTTTGGACTTTGATGTGATTGCACAAGCGATCGCTTCCTTTGAGGGTGCTAAACGTCGATTTGAACTCCGAGGTCATTACAACGGGATCACCTTTGTAGACGACTATGCTCATCATCCTAGTGAAATTCAAGTTACTCTTGCAGCCGCTAGGTTACAAGTTAAATCTCCTCAAAGAATTGTCGCGATTTTTCAACCACATCGCTACAGCCGAACGCTGACATTCCTGCAAGAATTTGCTCAATCATTTACAGATGCAGATCTTGTAATTATTAGTGATATTTACAGTGCTGGTGAACCAGAAAATAGTGAAATTAATGGTCAAAAGATGGCAGACTTAATTGCTAATTACAACTCCCAGGTTTATTACCAACCATCTTTAGCTTCCATCTCTAAATTTTTGACAGAAAACCTTAAAACAGGCGATTTTGCTATTTTTCTCGGAGCGGGTAATTTAAATCAAATCATACCGGAGGTAATGCAATTTTATCAAAGCACAGGTAAAGCAATTTCCTAATTCAAGATTCAATAGTTAGTAAGACTCACCTATCAAAAACTTATTTCAGTTTTGATAAGCTCTACACCTCAGCGTTCTTTGAAAATTTATTCCTATGACTCTGTCCTATAATCCCCCCAGTGTTCTCAATGCTTCCAATCCTCCGCAGGCAGAACAAACTAAACAAAGATCTATTGATTTACCAGGTACTGACTGTTTAATTAAGTCTCAAGTTCCCTTAGCAGGCTTAACCTCATATCGAGTTGGTGGGCCAGCCGAATGGTACATTGCTCCCAGAAGTCTTGAAGATTTACAAGCAAGTTTAGAGTGGGCAAATTCTCAAAAGCTCCCAATAACTTTATTAGGGGCAGGTTCAAATCTGCTAGTTAGCGACAATGGAATACCAGGTTTGGTTATTAGTACTCGTTATTTGCGTCAAACGAAATTTGACCTAGAAACAGGTCAGGTAACTGCTAGCGCAGGCGAACCAATAGCTCGCCTTGCATGGCAGGCGGCTGAACGTGGCTGGCAAGGAATGGAATGGGCTGTCGGTATTCCTGGTACAGTAGGCGGAGCAGTTGTCATGAATGCGGGCGCTCATAAGTTCTGTGTTGCCGACATTCTAGTTAACACTCAAGTTTTATCCCCTAAAAATTTTACTACTTCTTTTGAAGACCTGAGTGTTAAAGATTTAGCTTATAGCTATCGCACTTCTATTTTGCAAGGCGATCCTCGTTTAGTTACAAGAGCGACTTTCCAACTCCGCCCAGGAGCAGATCCAGCAGAAGTAATAGCAGCAACTGAAAAAGATCTTGAGCAGCGACGGAACACTCAACCTTACAACCTACCTAGCTGTGGAAGTGTTTTTCGTAATCCTCAATCTCACCATGCGGCTTGGCTGATCGAACAAACTGGTTTAAAAGGCTACCAGATCGGTGGTGCCCAAGTAGCTCAACGACACGCCAATTTTATTGTTAACTGTGGTGGTGCTACGGCGAATGATATCTTTGGACTCATTCGCTATATTCAACAACAAGTTGAAGAGCATTGGTCTATATATTTGAAACCAGAAGTCAGATTTTTAGGCGAGTTTCAACCTCTTTAGTAAAAATTAAGAGAGTGTCAGTAGTACTAAGATTAAGATCGATTTGCACGTTTAACTTAGCCCAACTTATATAGCCTGAAATAATCATGACAAAAGGACAAGGATTTGGTTTCGGTCTCGGAAAAATGAAAGAACTGACTGAAGCTTTCAAAAAAGCCCAGCAAGTTCAAGAAGGTGCTAAAAAACTCCAAGAAGAATTGGAGCAGATGGAAATCGAGGGACAGGCAGGTAATGGTCTAGTCAAGGTGGTGGTTAGCGGTAACCAAGAACCCCGAAGTGTTCAAATCTCCAATGATGCCCTTAACCAAGGAGCAGAAGCCCTCTCTGCGCTCGTTACACAGGCGATGAAAGATGCCTACGAAAAGTCTACAGCCACTATGCGGGAACGCATGGAAGATTTAACAAGCGGACTTAATCTTCCAGGGATGTAAGCAACTTGAATCAGCGAGAATCTGCTTTCCATCCTAAAAAGCTTGGTCTACTAGACAAGCTTGAAAAAATCATCAATTTTCCGTTTTAGTAGCGCCAAGATCAGGGGAAAAGGATAATTAAATTACCCTTTTTCCCTGATCTTTTATCATTACTTGAGTAAAGTCAAAAAATTTTTCAACAACCCCTTATTTGGCTCAAGTCGCACGAACGATAATCTAGAGACGCGCCATGGCACGTCTGTGCAAGGGTTTTAGATAACGAACTTTCATTTTGTGTCGATGTCTAATGATGTTGCGTTAGCAATTTTGTCGTATCCTTGCTACCAGAGCCACTCAATGTTGGAACAATTTCTTCCTAGAATTAACAATCTACATTAAATTATCTACCGATGCCTTATAAGCTACTATTTGTCTGCCTTGGTAATATTTGCCGTTCCCCAGCGGCAGAAAATATTATGAATTATTTGATTAAGCAAGCAAGTATGAGCGACGCTTACGCCTCCACCTCAGCACTATCGATAGTTTGTGATTCGGCTGGTACTGCCCAATACCATATTGGTAGTTCTCCAGATCGGCGCATGGTGGCTGCTCTGAGCGCAAGAGAAATTCCTACTATAGGTAAAGCTAGACAGTTTCAAAAGTCAGATTTAGAAAATTTTGACTTGATTTTGGCAATGGATAAGCAAAATTATCAGGATATCCTTGCTTTAGATCAAGCAAATCGTTATAGAAACAAGGTGCGCTTGATCTGCGAGTTTTGCCAGCATCATGATCAGCAGGAAGTTCCCGATCCCTATTACGGAGGTGTAGAGGGATTCAATCGAGTGATTGATCTACTGCTAGATGCTTGTGATGGTCTATTAGAACATCTTGTTAAACAGCATCATTTAAATAATGGTGAGTAGTATTTGCCCACAAATACCAAGCTAATTCACTAAATGATGCTCTAGGGCAAAACGTACAAGCTCTGCGCGGTTGCTGGTATCAGTTTTTCTTAGTAGGCTGCTGACATACTTTTCTACAGTTCGTGGGCTCAAGTGGAGTTGATGACCAATTTCGGCATTGGATAAACCCATTGTGAGTAAATTCAAAACTTCTTGCTCTCGATTTGTCAAGTGAAATGAATCTGGCTTTGAGGAAATTGTCAAAGTTTGGTTATTATCTAGCTGCTGATCTTCCAAAGGTAGCGACGGGAGGCGCAATTGCCACTCTGACTGAATCATTTGCGATCGCTCTAATAAATTTCTCACCATCGCTCCCAACTCATGCATCTCAAAAGGCTTGGGCAGATATAAGTCGCATCCTAGCTGGTAGCCAAGAATCCTTTCCTCAGTACTGGCACGTTCTGTCAAGAATATAACTGGTAACAGCCGGAAAATTGGTGAAGAGCGAACTTTCCTGACTAATTCATAACCGTCAAGTCGAGGCATAGTGATGTCTGTAACTATTAAGTGAGGGCGATACTCCTCTACTAGGGACAGGGCTTCTTGACCATCTTCAGCCATAATTACTGAGTAGCCAGCGATTTGTAGATAATCGCTGACTGAAACACGAGTCCCTAAATTGTCATCTGCAACCAAGATTAGCAAAGGCATGAGGTACAGCCTAATAGCACACCTGCTCCTACACTAGGTCAATTCCATCATAAAACTTTATAAATATCTTACAATTTTTGCTCTCAGCAACCTGTTCGTAGCAGCTTATTAGATAGGTTGATCATCGCAGCACAGAGCAAAATTAAAATCCTCAAAAAAACCATTTGCTTTTTAATATAGTTGTGCTAACATTATTTTCTGTGAGCGAAATGGGTCGATGCCCGAGTGGTTAATGGGGGCGGACTGTAAATCCGCTGGTTCTGCCTACGCTGGTTCAAATCCAGCTCGGCCCACCACAAAAAACATAGAAGTAATCAACTATTTTTGAGTTTTTTACTTTTAACTATTTTATTTGAAATCGCCCGTGTAGCTCAGTGGTAGAGCACACCCTTGGTAAGGGTGAGGTCACGAGTTCAATCCTCGTCACGGGCTTCTTGATACTATATAAAAAATTTAATTATATAGCATTTAAAATAAAACAAATCTAAAGCTGATATCAGCTTTAGATTTGTTTTATTGAACCGCTTAAAAACAAGGGATTAATTATTTTGATTTTGAACGGGTACGGCAGGACTCGAACCTGCGGCAGGCGACTTAGAAGGTCGCTACTCTATCCATCTGAGTTACGTACCCAAACATTAACTGTAATTATACCTAAATTGAGGTAAAAATTGTCACAGTATGCTGCTAACTTGTGTCGAGATAGGTAGACCCTTGCAGGTTTTCCCCCTCGCAGTACCGGACGTGCAAGTTTCCAAGCATCCGGCTCCTGGTCTTCAGTCTTTACTCCATCGCCATCAGATAACTAGAGCGGTTTTTCGGGAGGCGTTCAGGCATTGCCTTAAATTCTTCCTTGTATTAGACCTATATGCTCTCCTGGGCTTACGTTTATCAAACACATTTCTGCGCCAATATCTAACTTTTTCCCCAGGTTCACTACCCTTCAGACTTTCAAAACTGAAGATACCCCCTCTCACGTCTGCCCCCTTTCAGGTAGGTATTACCCTATTCGTCAGGTTATGTATTCCCTTTCCCTTTCGGCGTGACGACATTCGCTTTTTGAGAGAGTCCCTTCTCCCTACGTATTCATTGGGATTGCTCCCGCTTTACTCATGACATGAATTAGCCATGAGAACGTATGGAGCTTACTTCGTTCCACACTATGGAGATATGAATCACTTAGGTTTCCCCTATACTCCAAGGCTTTATAGTGTTCGACATACCTGATACTGTGAGAGATATTTCATCATAGTCAAAGTAAGGGATTGACTATCTAAGCCTATACCGTCGAGCTAAATTACGACGGACTAGATTAACGGAGCATCATCAGGGATTAACTTTCGCTAACCTTATGATTCTTATCCTAGCCCCTAACCTTAAGTCTTTAGCTGTGACTGGTTTCGGGTACATTTGTCCCTCTAGGTATGAGACATTCCTGTTGCCAAGAACGCCCCTTCGGGCGGGTACTGGCTTGGACACTAGCCAGGATTCCTTGTTAAGGGGAATCACTCCAATCGTGTGACATCGAATCGCACACAGTAAAAGCTATTATACCGTAAGACAATAACTCTGTAGTTGGAGTTAACTTAATTATGGTAACAAAATTTTATGCGTACTTATAGAAAACAGCTAAATACAATTGGTTGATTACCGTCAAGGCACATTGAGCCGCCTATGGGTGAATTTACTCTAGCAACCCGTATAATTAAGCGTTTGAATAGAATTAGGGTATAAATTAAGAGCGCGTGCAGTATACAAGGTAGTCTTGAAAGAAGGATAGCTATTTCTACTGACAGCGCCTTGCTGATCAGTCAAATTTAGCCAAAATCCTGAGAGATCAGCCAATTGCATCGCAATTACACTTAACTACCCAGCAGATAAAACTCTGTCAGGAGTCATTTGGCAGTGTCATGTTTATTCTTAAAAGGCAGGATGTTGAAATTTCTAGTGTTCAGCACCCAAATCGGGAGCAGCAAATTCCCATACTTACTTATCAGGGGCAGACCTTTCGCTTGATTAATGTATTTAATGCTAATCAGGCAGAAGAAGCGAAGGCTTTCTGGCGAGATCTCACAGATAATCGTGGCAAAGCCTGTGTTCTGCTGGAAGAGCCAGACCGCTACAGTGTTTGGGGCAAAATTCGTTTAGACCAACTAGCAAATGAGGCTACTCCTGATGTCAAGATAGTAACGTTTACGCAAGCGTGTTTATTAGTGTTACAAACGATTGCTCTTGAGATAGAGGATCTACTAGGCGCTAGACAAGCAGGATTATTTCAAAAAGATCTGATCGCTGTATTTCGCCAATGGCATTTTCCTCAAGCTAATTCACCTGAAGCAGTAAACCATTTACTCACTATGGATCCATTGGCAAGCCTACAGGTTCCCCCGTGGGAAGAACATCATCTGACTACCCTGTTGCAAGAACTTTACCGTCTCGGAAAACAGTATTTTGGCAACACTAATTTTTCTGAGGGAGTCGGCGATATCTTACAAGATATGCCAGCAGCCGATCGCACTCAATTTATCAATTGGCTGAAGCAATCTCCTCAGGGTAAGGTATGGCGATAATCAATGGAAGCTTTAAGAAATTTACCGTTACCACGATTGAAATGCCATACTGGCATCAAAGCAGGTAGTTTTTTAGCACCTATAATAGTGATTTTTTTGAGTCTTTATACTTAACAATGGTTAGCTAATATTTTGGAAGTATTATGAGCAGCTCTGTAGAAAAGTCATCTAATCCTAACTCTCTGCTCAGTGGTCAGAATGTTGTCTATGCAGGAATTGCTTGGTCTGTACTAGCCTTATTATTTTACCTGCTGTTTAGCATCTCTGTACCAGGCGAGGAGCGCCCCTTTTGGTACTCAATCGGTACGTATTTTTTTGAACAAATACCATTTTTAGCAGCAGCTTTACTATGTTTTAGAAATTGGCGTAGCCCTCAAATTGCCAGCGGGCGTAATGTATGGCTGGGAATCGGTCTAGGATTATTGTCATATTTTATCGGGAACTTATTCTTTGGCTGGTGGGAGTTATATTGGGGTTTAGATCCTGCCGTATCACCAGGAGATTTATTTTTTGTACTTTTTTATGTATGTCTTGGCTGGGGTCTAGTGTTAGCTATACTACCCAGACGTTTAAATTTAGAGCCTTGGCAATGGGCAACAGTGATTGCAAGTGCAGTAAGTGCGATCGCACTTGGAGTCTGGCTTTTACTCTCTGCACCAGCAAATGCCCAGGAAGCTAGTGCTATCTCCTCAACGCCAGTAACCCAACAGCTATCTCCTAGTACGCCATCCAAAACCTTTATTGCTCAAAAGGCACCCAACGTTCAAGTAACTCCAAAACCAGCAGCTAAAAAGGCTCCACCTACACCAACAAATATATCTAAAAATCAACCGCCAGGATGGGTATTATCACTAGAAAAAGTTTTGGAACCTTTAGCTACACCTCTGAGTTTGTTCTATATTGCTGGTGATGTTTTCCTTCTGATCATTGCTGCATTACTTTTGCTAGCATTTTGGGGTGGACGTTTTGCTCAATCTTGGCGGATGATTGCAGCCGCCGCCTTTTCGTTCTACATTGCAGATATGTGGTTTACTTATGCCACTGATCATATTACTGATTACCAAAGTGGATTTCTGCTAGAAGTATTTTGGGTGTTCAGTGGTGTTTTGTTTGCCATTGGCGCTGCTTTAGAATATGACAACTCCATCCGTTCCCGCCGCGCTGGGCGTAAACGGGCTTAGAAATCTGTAGCATGAGTCCAAGAAAACTCTCTGAATCAGACAAGCAAGAAATTCTTACCCTGTATCGGCAGTTACCAGAGACAACCTCAACTTTGGCAAGCCGCTATGGTGTAAGTAGTTCCACTATTAGCCGCCTCCTGAAAACCAATTTGTCAGAGCAGGAATATGAAGGGCTAATCCAACAAAAGCGTACTACTCGCACTCCCAGTATTTCTTCTGAAGTTATCCCAGAGGTAACGGAAAAGCCAGTTGAGCCTGAGCCTGAGCCGAAAGTATCTGTCTCAGCCCCAATTCTTAGGCGCTTGCGCCGTCGCTCCTCAGCGGCATCAACATCACTAGATATGTTTGAGGTGACTGAAGTTGAAGCTACTGAACCAGCCTTGGAAGCTAGAGTGGCTTCAGATAACATCAACAATAAGTTTTTTGACTCAAAAATTGCTGATGAAAAACCAGCTAGTATCTATAACGAAATGGTTGAAGGTTCTGCTCAGGCAGAAGTTCATGCCTTAGAAGAGATGATAAGGGAAGATATAAGTGATTTAGACGATGAGGAGGAAGACTTACAAGACCTTGATGACGAAGATTGGGAAGATGATCCAGACGACGATGATACAGAGGAAATTACTGATCAACAGCAATTAGGATCATTTATCACAGAATTTCGTGATAATAACATCCAAGTTTTACCTCTATCCCAAGCTCATCTTCCTAAGATTTGCTACTTGGTAGTTGATAAAGCTGCGGAGTTAATAGCTCGACCCTTGAGAGACTTTAGCGACTTGGGTAGAATTCCAGCAGGGGAAGTTCAGCAAAAAACACTGCCAGTTTTTGATAACCATAGGGTTGCTAGGCGTTTTTCTAATCGCACCCAACGAGTGATTAAGATTCCTGATAGTAGAATGCTCCAAAAAGCTTGCTCTCATCTACAAGCTAAAGGAATAACTCGATTGCTAATTCATGGTCAAGTTTATTCCTTGTTATAAAATAAACGCGCAGTTCAGCAAGCGCTTATCCACATCAAATAAACCTAGTGTTGAGTAAAAAATCAGCATTCAGCCTATATAATTAGATGGCTGAATGCTGATTTTTTTACCTTGTTTTAATATTTCAGAAATGAGTTTGAAGCAGTAAGCTTTTCAACTCTATATAGCCAAAAATGAACTAGAAATATCCGTTGAGATTTTTATAATATCAATTTTTAACTTTTTGGATATTTTGTTACTTTCATTGCCTATGCTAATACAGTAATACTCTAAAAACAGACTTTTGATAAAGGAATAATTAAGTAGCACTTAGAAAGATACACTTAGAAAAGCCGTATTTATACAGGACTTATGCAAATTTTGGATTAATACACCACCTGGAGGAGCGAACGACCGTATTCGCTACGAGTATGCTTCACCAACACTATTACCACCTATAGAGGTTGTGCTTAAGTCATATTATACTTAAAATATTAATTTATCTGCTAAGTACATAAACTGAATTACTTTGTTTAAAAACTTCATTAAATATTTGTAAAATAGTCGCTATTATTTTTCAATAACCATAAATAAAAATAGTAAAATTTTGATTAATGAGGTTAATATTTTAAAATTAAGCTGTATGTAATAACAACTTGGCTTGTAAATTTTTATTACAAAAATATTAGTGTAAAAGCAACAAAAAATATCTAAGCTTGATTGGAAAATATCAGCTTTTACAAATTAACACAGAGGAGTTCTCAGATTATGAAGGTCAACCATTTACTGAGAGTTTATGAACAAGGAAACAGAGACTTTACTGGTGTTGATCTTCGAGGTGTTGATCTTAGGGGAGTTACCCTAATTGGGGTCAACTTTACTGGTGCTAACTTAATGGGGGCTAATCTTAGCCGAGCTTTTTTAACCAAGTCTGATTTAAGCAATGCTAACCTGAATTGGGCTAACTTGAGTTATGTCAAGATGAACGAAGCTAAACTGGTAGAGGCAGATTTGACCAAAGCAAACCTAACTGGTGCTTTTATGGTTAAGTCAAAACTACTACGCGCTAAACTTAGTGGTGCTAATCTGACTGCTGTTAACCTCAGAGGCGCTAACCTGTGTAGTGCTAATCTTTGTGGCGCTTGCTTACAAAGAATTAATCTGCGAGAAGCAAATCTCAGTGGTGTAAACTTAAGCTGGGCTAATCTTTATGAAGCCAGACTCAGTGGCGCACAGTTGTCTGGTGCTTCTTTAAAAGGTGTTAACTTAAGTAAAGCTTTCTTAAAGGGAGTAGATCTTAATGGAGTTGCTTTAGAGGGAGTTAACCTCAGCGAAGCGAGATTGGGCGATGCTAACCTCGAAGGTGCTAATTTAGTAGCTGCTGATCTTAGGGAAGCACATTTACGGTTAGTTAACTTGCAAGGTGCAAACTTGACGGATGCTAATTTAGTAGGTGCTTCGTTAGAACAAGCAAATTTGACTTGGACAATTTTGAGCAAAGCTGACTTAAGAGATGCTAACCTGAGTGATGCCAAGTTGAAGGGGGCAAACTTAGAAGGTGCGAAGTTACATGGTGCAATTCTGCCTGAATTAACACAAAGTTTTTTCTCCCTTTCAATGAGTAGTACAGTGCAGATCCAACAATCAGCACAAGCGCTCTTTATTTAAGAAATAAGAAGTTTGGCTGTATTTATGACAGGTGATGGACAAGGATTTTAGTAAAACTGATTATGTAGTAATATTGGTGACTGCTAGTTCTCGGCAAGAGGCAGATGCGATCGCACAAGCTTTAGTTGCAGATAATTTAGCAGCTTGTGTTAGCTTTACACAAATATATTCTGTCTATACATGGCAAGGTAAAGTTAACTCAGATGATGAGTGGCAGTTAGTTATTAAAACTCATATAGATAAGTTTCCTCAAGTGAAAACTAAAATCAAAGCAATCCACTCTTATGAAGTGCCAGAAATTATTGCTTTACCAATAGTTGCAGGTTCTTTACCATACTTAAATTGGATTTCAGAACAAGTACAAAGTTAATTTTGTTATCGGCGATATTTCCAAAAAGTAGTAACTCTTTCTTGCCACTGCTCCCAGTAATTAATAATTTCCTCTGGTTCAAACCAAAAAATTTCTGCTGGTATATCAGGAATAGCAACAACTAAAAGAGCGTGGTTTAGCTTGATGCCATATTCTTGATAACACTGATTAAATGCTCCACTATAGGCTGCTAGTTGTAGAGGAGCATCATACAAACGCTCTATTGATTTTTTAGGCTTATCAGCAGTTTTCCAATCACAAATGCAAGGAATACCTTGATAACTTGCTATGCAGTCTAAGCGCCCAGCATAGCGTAAGTTGCTGTGAAATACATATCCTTCAACTAATTTAACTTCATCAATATCTTGTAAAACTGGTTTTATGCTATCCCAATAGGGCAGAATTTTTTCGGTGCAGACGGCATCTTCACCAAGTAAATACCGTTGAATGTGTTTATGAATTGACGTACCACGACGACTAGCATTAGTAGTAATACTGTTAGCTTCCTCTGTACCAACTCTTTGTCGCCAATTAAATAATGCTTCTCTTGCTGCTTGCGGTTTGGTAGCGTTAAGAATGGTTGTGACACTAGGAAAGCGATCGCCATTAGTATCTAAATAGTATTGTTTACCATTTTCCCGCACTGTTTTAGCACGGTATGAGGGCAAAAGTTGAATATTCGCAGGCATTATCTAAATTTTGGACATTACTAACTATTTGTCATTGTGACAATTTGTTGTGAACTAAGTTTATATAAATGGCTGTAGATTAAAAAATAGTTTAGATAGTAATCCAACCCTAAATATTGTTAATTTTTGTAAAATATAGGTAAATCTGTTTTTATTCTATTAAAAAAACCTATGTCCTCCACCAAAACTGAGCTTCCAGAATCGGTTCAAACTTATACTCAATCTCAGTCATCTCCGCAATTATGGCAAATCAAGCTACTTTACGACAGTGAATGTCCGTTATGTATGCGAGAAGTCAACTTTTTGCAAAGACGAGATGCTGGTAGAGGTTTAGTTCAATTTGTGGATATTGCTGATAGTAGTTACACCCCCGAAGCGAATGGAGGTATAAATTATGAGACAGCGATGGGGCGGATTCATGCCGTACTACCTGACGGTACAGTAATTAAGAATGTAGAAGTATTCCGCCGAGTATATGAAATCTTGGGAATGGGATGGATATATGCAGCTACTAAATTACCTATTATTGGTGCGATTGTTGATAAGTTATATGAAATTTGGGCTGATTGGCGGTTGGCTTTGACTGGAAGACCGAATTTAGCGACAATTGTGGCAAATCGTCAGCAGCTTATTGAATTTGAGATACAAGGACGTTGCAGAATCAGTGAAGATGAAAAATAAGTTCAGTAATGGAAGAGTGCGATTCCTTGCCTTCGGGACGCTTCGCGATTTTTCTGCGCTCTTCGGTACGGATAGCTCCGCTAACGCGCCTGCGCTGACTTGTCAGTTCGCATTTGACGCATTAGTATCGGAAATGAGTCGTATTTTTCACGATTCAACTACGATTCAAAGATCACCATTAATAATGTATCTAGATTTCAAAAGCCGATGAGCGGATTTGAACCGCCGACCGTTCGATTACGAATCGAATGCTCTACCACTGAGCTACATCGGCATTGACAATTTATGATTATAGCATCTTTACGGAAAAGATTAAGCACTCTGAAAGCATTTAATCAAAAAATGCTTTTAACAAGCTGGTGCTATTGTCAATGATTAAAGTATAACTACGCTCTGTAAACAGACAATTAAGCATATTATGCTTAATCATTAATGGCATTAAGTAATACTTCAGCTAATGTCATGTCTGCCATATCATCTATAGTAATTGCATCACAAATATCAAATTTAGCTCCTGCGCCTTGCAACTCATCATCCAACACCTTAAGAAAGCGAGTTGCTGTTGCATCTGAACCTACTTGAATAATTGAAATAGCCAATTCTTCATCACGATCCATTTGGCGTGATGCTTCAATAATTGCTCGCATTACAGCTTTGCGATCGTCTGGTTCGCCATCGGTAACTACTAAAATTGTTTCACCGCCAGCTTTAGTTTGACCTGCTGCTTTATTTTGAAAGTAGTGCGCGATCGCATCTTGTAACACACCAGCTAAGTTAGTAGTACCAGCAGGATCATTTTCTTGGAATATTTGCTCTACTCTACTAGAAGTAACATTGTCATAGCGTTTGAATCTGCTGGAAAACAGATAAACTGTAATACCATCTGGATCAAATTGTTCACATTTTCTTGCCAATGCTAAAGTAGACTCTTGCGCCGAATCCCAACGACTTCTACCACCTGGTTGATCTGGGGTAGACATACTGCCACTTTTATCAATAATTAAAGTGTAATCACGGTCTTGCATACAAGTAACCTCATTAAATAACAGATTTGAGATCTGAAATTTTGGATATTAATCTCAAATCTAATTTACAGATCTCACTCAATCATTAATAGCGTTAAGCAAAACTTCAGTGAGGGTAAAGTTTTCCATATCATCAAGAGTTATGGTATCAACTAAATCAAATTTTGCCCCAGCACCTTGAAGTTCATCATCTAATACTTTCAAAAACCGAGTAGCAGTTGCATCATTTCCTACTTGAATTAGTGAAATTGCTAATTCTTCATCTCGATCCATCTGGCGCGATGCTTCTATAATTACCCTCATCACCGCTTTACGGTCATCTGGTTCGCCATCAGTAATTACTAAAATTGTCTCGCCGTTTGCCTTCGTTTGTCCAGCAGCTTTTCTTTGGAAATATTTATCAGTCGCATCTTTAAGTACACTCGCTAAGTCAGTCGTACCAGAAGGGTCATTTTCCTGAAATATTTGTGCGACTTTTTCGGCGGTTACATTGTCGTAGCGTTTAAAGCGACCGGAAAATAGATAAACTGTAATGCCATCTGGATCAAACTGTTCGCATTTTCTTGCCAATGCTAAGGTAGACTCTTGAGCAGCATTCCAGCGACTTCTACCACCAGGTTGATCTGGAGTAGACATACTGCCACTTTTATCAATAATTAACGTATAATCACGGTCTTGCACGATTGAACCTCCTTGCACCATAGAGATTATCTCCAGGAATTATCAGGGCTTCCACATCTAGGCTATACGACGTTGTAGATAATTATCAGCTTTTAGATAAAAATCTCAAGGTTATGGGAAATGCGACAAGTCAGCGATTACGCGTTAGCAGAGCTATCCGTACAGAAGAGCGCAGAAAAATCGCAAAGCGCCCCGAAGGCAAGGAATCGCACATCCTGTCTTACATTATTCTCATACTAATGAAGCGAAGATACTGAATAATTTAAAAAATTTAGTCAATAATCGCATTGAGTAATACTTCTCTAAGAGTTAGATCTTCCATATCATCAATGGTGACAGTATCTACAATATCAAATTTAGCGCCTGCACTTTGCAGTTCATCATCTAATACTTTCAGAAACCGAGTTGCATCAGTATCAGTACCAACTTGAATAAAAGAAATAGCTAATTCCTCATCACGATCCATCTTTCGCGATGCTTCAATAATTACCTTCATTACAGCTTTGCGATCATCTGGTTCGCCATCTGTTACTACTAAAATTGTTTCTCCATTTTGCTTAGTTTGACGTGCTGTTTTCCGTTGAAAATAACTATTAATTGCATCTGTCAACACACCTGCCAAATCAGTGCGGCCAGAAGGCTCGTTTTCTTGGAAAATTTGAGTAACTTTATTAGAAGTTACATTATCGTAGCGTTTAAAGCGACCTGAAAATAGGTAAACAGTAATCCCATCTGGATCAAATTCTTCACATTTACTTGCTATAGCCAGGGTAGACTCTTGCATTACATTCCAGCGACTTTTACCACCTGACTGGTCTTTAATCGACATACTGCCACTTTTGTCGATGATTAAGGTATAGTCACGGTTTTCTAGCATAGAAAATATTTCCTCTTAGCTTTATCTTCTTTAAAGGTATCAAACCTTGGAAGTTGAGCTAGGAAGTTGTACAGATTAAATAATGGTTATTTCAGCGAAAACCAATATTGATCACAGTTTTAGTTAACTTAGGCAGAAACTAATGTATTTTGTAAAGGCTTCCAACTAAAAACGCGATCGCCTCCAAGTTCCAAAACTATTTTTACCTTTGGTTCCAAATTAGGCAAATTCACCAAAAATTCCCGCTCTTGGCTAGAAAGCACCTGTCCATCTACAATCCAAAGAACTAATCCCTTGGAATGTGGGGGTAATTGCTCTAGTTGAGAATTTACTATCGGCGGAACATAAAAGACACGAATATCCTTCTTGCCTAAATGAGGGGGACGAACTCCATGAACACCCGTTAAATACATAGCCAAGTCACCCAGCCCTCGCGCTTCTAAACGGTATGTCACATAACCAGCAGCCCGTAAACGGCGCTGATAACGTCCCTCAAACCCCCCTTCTAACGGTGCATAAACTCCCAAAGCACCTGACTTTTGTAAATCACGGATGAAGGGCTTACCAGTTGTAATCAGTGCCATAAAATAACATCCTCACCGCGCTTTAAGTTTTGTTAATCGTTGCTGAGGATTAATTATAGTTGTCTCGCGACTACCCATCAACTCTGTATTAAAATAATTAGTTTGATGAGGGCTAGACAATTGTAAAGATTTAGTTTATATTGTTTGATCGTGGTCAAAATTTCTGGCTGCTAAAGCCACTGAAGTTGGTAATTAGGTAGAGTGAGTATTTAACCTCAAGCTTTTGGTGAAAGATACCATTAATGGCTATCCGTAACCTACGGGCAAAATGTGTGATAAATTTCTCATCCGAGTCTGGGTTAACCAGCCCGAAAGGCACTCTCACCAAAACAGCCAATTCAGTTTTTGCAAAGCTGCCTCGATGGGATACTAAGTAGCTTGCTACTTAAGTCCACACGAAATTTAGCAGCTAACATAGCTTGTGTCAGACTTTTATAGTCGCTTCGCTATCATCTAGCAAGGCTAGACTTCCAGAAGATTGCCCCTGACCTAGTTAGGGGTAAATATTTCTGTCGGTGGCGACACAGCTAATTGCAAAACTGCGGATTATTCCGCTAATTTTAATCCGTATTTAAATGTAGTTTCTCAAAAGGGGAGACTCTAACCCAGTGTCTGTAGGTATTCTTGGCACAAAACTCGGCATGACCCAAGTGTTTGACGAAGCAGGTAGAGCGATTCCTGTCACCGTCGTTCAAGCAGGGCCATGCACTGTCACACAAGTCAAAACTAAACAAACCGATGGCTATACTGCCATCCAACTTGGCTACAAGCAAGTAAGAGAAAAAACGCTAAATAAGCCAGAATTAGGACATTTAGCAAAATCAGGCGCAGCACCATTGCGCCATCTACAGGAGTATCGTTTAGACGATGCCTCTAACTTTCAACTTGGTCAAGAACTGAAAGCAGATCTCTTCACTAACGGTGAAATTGTAGACGTAATTGGCACCAGTATTGGTCGTGGCTTTGCTGGTTATCAAAAACGCCACAACTTTAAACGTGGCCCAATGTCGCACGGTTCCAAAAACCATAGACAACCAGGTTCAATTGGCCCAGGGACTACACCTGGTCGTGTTTATCCTGGTAAAAAGATGGCAGGGCGTTTAGGTGGCACACAGGTAACTATTCGCAAACTGACCGTAGTGCGCGTGGATGCAGAACGCAATTTGTTGCTGATCAAAGGAGCAGTTCCAGGAAAACCTGGTGCATTGCTTAACATTGTGCCTGAGAAAAAGGTAGGTCGTTAATAGCTGTCTGTTGAGCAGTCGTCAGCGATCAGTTAGCTGGCTGTTTCGTTTTTACAAATTGCCAGGCGATCAAAGCTGATGGCTAATATCTGATAGCTGATAGCTATTTGGGGGAGAAAAAATATGGTTAACTGCGTAGTGCGTAATTGGCAAGGAGAAGAAGTCTCAGAGGCAACACTAGAATTAAGAGTTGCCAAAGAAGACAACGCATCTCATATTGTCCATAGAGCCTTGGTTAGGCAAATGACCAATGCTCGTCAAGGTACGGCTAGCACTAAAACTAGAGCAGAAGTTAGAGGCGGTGGACGTAAACCCTGGCGGCAAAAGGGAACAGGTCGCGCCCGTGCTGGTTCAATTCGTTCACCTTTGTGGCGTGGTGGCGGTGTAATTTTTGGACCTAAACCCAGAGATTATGAACTCAAAATGAACCGCAAAGAACTGCGTCTAGCACTCAAAACGGCTTTAATGAGCCGCACTGAGGACTTGATTGTAGTTGAAGACTTTGCAGACAAGTTGGCTAGACCAAAAACAAAAGAATTATTAGAAGCGATCGCCCGTTGGGGAGTATCTCTAGACGCAAAAGTACTGCTGATAGTCTCTCAGTCGGAAGAAAACGTTAATTTGTCAGCGCGTAATGTAGCTAACCTGAAGTTAATTCCAGTTAACAACTTAAACGTTTATGACTTGCTAGCGGCTGACAACATTGTCGCCACAGCATCCGCACTTGCAAAAATTCAGGAGGTTTACAGTGACTAGAGTTAGCCCCCGCGACCTGCCAGATTTAGTGCGGTGTCCGATTGTCACCGAAAAAGCTACACAGCTACTAGAGCAGAACAAGTACGTGTTTGATGTCGTCCCCAAAGCGACAAAACCAGACATCAAAGCAGCAATCGAAAGTTTGTTTGATGTTAAGGTGACAAGCGTAAACACTCTCCATAAACCACCTAAAAAGCGTCGTGTAGGCAAATTTTTAGGATATAAACCACATTACAAGCGAGCAATTGTAACTCTCGCTGAGGGAGATTCAATCACCCTGTTCCCAGAGGTTTAATCTTTAAACTGAGTGAATCTAACAAGATTACCTCGCGTCAACCAAGCCCAATTTTTTTGGTAGCTTTTAATCCCCAATTCGCAATCAGTTATGGGTACTCGTTCTTATCGGCCATATACGCCAGGAACTCGTGAGCGGATCGTCTCAGATTTTGCTGAGATCACGCGAAGTGAGCCGGAAAAATCATTAACAAAGTTTGAACATCGCGCTAAAGGTCGCAATAACCGTGGTGTAATTACCAGCCGCCGTCGGGGTGGTGGTCACAAGCGCCTTTATCGTCAAATTGACTTTCGTCGGGACAAGCACAATATCCCCGCCAAAGTAGCATCTATTGAATACGATCCCAACCGCAACGCTCGGATCGCCCTTCTCTATTACCAAGATGGAGAAAAGCGGTATATTCTGCATCCTGCGGGATTGAATGTCGGTACAGTTATTACTTCTGGCGCTGATGCTGCCATTGAAGTTGGTAACGCCTTGCCGCTATCTAAAATTCCTTTAGGAACCACAATTCATAATGTGGAACTGCACGCAGGAAAAGGTGGACAAATCGTTCGCGCTGCTGGTGCTTCTGCTCAAGTCGTGGCTAAAGAAGGGGATTATGTTACTCTCAAGCTACCTTCTACTGAAGTCAGGATGGTACGCAAAGAGTGCTATGCCACTATTGGACAAGTTGGTAATGCTGATCTGCGAAACCTAAGTGCTGGTAAAGCAGGCTGGAATCGCTGGAAAGGTCGCCGCCCCAAAGTGAGAGGTAGCGTCATGAACCCAGTGGATCACCCACATGGTGGTGGTGAAGGTCGGGCTCCTATTGGAAGAAGTGGGCCTGTAACACCTTGGGGTAAACCCACGTTGGGCTATAAAACACGCAATCCCAAGAAGTCAAGCAATTCTCTGATTGTCCGCCGTCGTCGTAAATCTTCCAAACGCGGTCGTGGTGGTCGGCAGTCTTAATAGTTTTGAGTTGAGAGTTGTGAGGATTAAAGTCAAAGAGGTATTCTCTGGCACTCAAAACTCAAAATTTAAAACTCAGTATATAACTCAAGAAACTAAGAATTCATTTGCTGTATAACTATGGGTCGTTCTCTTAAAAAAGGTCCCTTTATTGCGGATCATCTGTTGACAAAAATTGAAAAGCTCAATGCCAAAGGCGAAAAACAAGTGATCAAAACTTGGTCACGTGCTTCAACAGTTTTGCCACAAATGGTAGGACACACAATCGCCGTTCATAACGGTCGTCAGCACGTACCTGTTTTTCTCAATGAGCAAATGGTAGGTCATAAGTTGGGTGAATTCGCTCCAACTCGCACCTTTAGAGGCCACTCTAAGAGTGATAAAAAGGCAGGTCGATAAAATTAGCAATTAGCAATTAGTAATTAGCAATTAGCGTAAAGTGAATCTTGATATTAAAAATTTTGAGATTCAACTAATTTAACTAATAGCTAAAAACTAACAGCTAACAGCTTAAGGAGAAACTATGGCAGTTAATAATACTGAAGAAGTAAAAGCGATCGCTCGTTACATTCGCATATCCCCCTATAAAGTGCGCCGAGTTCTCGATCAAATTCGCGGACGCTCCTATAGAGAAGCTTTAATCATTTTAGAGTTTATGCCTTACAAGGCTTGCGAACCAGTGCTAACAGTTTTACGTTCGGCTGTTGCTAACGCAGAACATAACGCTAATCTTGACCCAGCCAAGCTAGTAGTGTCTCAAGCTTTTGCAGATCAAGGCCCAGCACTAAAACGCTTTCGTCCGCGCGCTCAAGGCAGAGCTTACAAAATTCGCAAGCCAACCTGTCACATCACTGTAGCTGTGGCAGCACTCAACAATGAATAGTTTAGTTATTAGTTTTTAGGCGATTGTTTGCTATTCAAGCAGTTTTCTTCTAATAACTAACAACTAAAAACTTTTGATTAGAGGAAGTATTTGTGGGACAGAAAATTCATCCAATTGGTTTTAGGCTAGGAATTACCCAAGAGCATCGCTCTAGGTGGTTTGCCGATGCCAAGCATTATCCAGAATTGCTTCAAGAAGACCATAAAATTCGGCAGTATGTCGAAAAAAACTTAAGTAATGCTGGAATTTCTCAAGTAAGAATTGAGCGTAAAGCTGACCAGATTGAGTTAGAAGTACATACAGCTAGACCAGGTGTTGTAGTTGGTCGTGGCGGTACGGGTATTGAGTCTTTGCGTACTGGCTTGCAAACCGCGTTGGGTGGAAATCGCTCTATTCGGATCAACGTTGTAGAAGTTGCCCGCGTAGATGCTGAAGCCGGACTAATTGCTGAGTACATCGCTCAACAACTTGAACGCCGCGTATCTTTCCGCCGAGTTGTTAGACAAGCGATTCAACGGGCTCAACGCGCTGAAGTTCAAGGTATTAAAGTCCAGGTAAGTGGTCGCTTAAACGGTGCAGAAATTGCCCGTACAGAATGGACTCGTGAAGGTCGTGTGCCTTTGCACACTTTACGTGCTGACATTGACTATGCTTATCGCACTGCTAAAACCATTTATGGCATTTTAGGAGTCAAAGTCTGGATATTTAAAGGAGAAATTATCCCTGGTCAGGAAGAGCAACCAGCAGGTAATACGGCTCAACCTAAACGTCGCCAACAGCGCCGCCGCCAGCAATTTGAAGACCGCTCTAATGAAGGATGAGTTTTAAATAATCAAAAATGAAAACAGACGACTAATTGCTGCCTGTTTCACTACCTGATTACTGAGAATTCATGTTTCATAATTCATACTTCACACTTTCCTCGTCATGTTAAGTCCTAGAAGAACGAAATTTCGCAAACAACAGCGTGGGCGGATGGAAGGTCTAGCCACTCGCGGTAGCACGTTGAATTTTGGCGACTTTGGGCTTCAGGCTGTAGAACCAGCTTGGATTACTTCTCGCCAGATTGAAGCTAGCCGTCGTGCCATGAACCGCTATCTGCGTCGGGGTGGCAAAATTTGGATTCGGATATTTCCTGATAAACCAGTCACAATGCGCCCAGCCGAAACCCGTATGGGTTCTGGGAAAGGCTCTCCTGAGTTTTGGGTTGCCGTTGTAAAGCCAGGACGGATAATGTTTGAAATCAATGGCGTTCCCGAAGCTACTGCCCGTGAGGCTATGCGTTTGGCTTCTCACAAGTTACCCATTAAAACAAAATTCATCTCTCGTGAAGAAGGGAGCGTCTGAGTTATGCCTCTACCAAAAGTAGCAGATGCTAGAAAATTAAGCGATCAAGAACTGCTAGATGAAATTGTAGCGGTCAAGCGGCAACTGTTTGAGTTGCGATTCCAACAAGCAACTCGACGTTTGGAAAAGCCACATCAGTTTAATCATGCCCGCCACAGACTAGCTCAATTGATGACTGTGGAACATGAGCGCAAACTGGGGATCGCCCAAACGACCAGTGCTGACTCTGAACCGTCACAGGTCTAATTATTGAGGAGTAAGTGACAATGGCAGTAAAAGAACGAGTTGGTTTAGTTGTCAGCGACAAAATGGATAAAACCGTTGTAGTGGCAATAGAAAACCGCTCATCCCATACTAAGTATGGAAAAATAGTAGTCCGTACAAAGCGATATAAAGCTCACGACGAAGAAAATAAGTGCAAAGAAGGCGATCGCGTTCGGATTCAAGAAACTCGCCCACTCAGCCGCACTAAACGTTGGGTTGTTGCTGAAATCATTAATAGCACCTCTCAAGCCTAATTAGCTGTTAGCTGTTAGCTGTTAGCAATTAGCTAATTGCTAATCACTAATCGCTCTCTACTAACAACTAACAACTGTAAGGAACATAACAATGATTCAACAAGAGTCTTATCTAAATGTGGCGGATAATAGTGGCGCACGTAAATTGATGTGCATCCGCGTATTAGGTTCTGGTAATAGGCGTTACGGTGGCGTAGGCGATGTGATCATTGCTGTCGTTAAGGATGCCATTCCCAATATGGCGGTGAAAAAGTCAGACGTAGTTAGAGCAGTGATTGTTCGGACTAAAAAGACTATGCGCCGCGAAAGTGGTATGAGTATTCGCTTTGACGATAATGCTGCTGTACTGATCAACCCTGAAGGTAATCCTAGAGGGACACGGGTATTTGGCCCAGTGGCGCGTGAACTGCGCGACAAAAACTTCACTAAAATCGTTTCTCTGGCTCCAGAGGTACTTTAAATGGCAAATACTATGGGCAAAGGTACTAAAAAAGGTGCCAAGAATCTACCTCTGCATTCCAAAATGCACGTAAAAAAAGGTGATACTGTTCAGGTAATTTCTGGACGGAACAAAGGGAAAGTCGGCGAAATTATCAAGTCACTTCCCCAACTTAGCCAAGTAGTTGTTAAAGGGGTAAACGTTAAAACTAAGCACGTTAAACCCCAACAAGAAGGAGAGTCTGGTCAAATCGTCACTTTTGAAGGACCAATTCACAGTTCAAATGTGATGCTTTATTCGACTAAGCAAAAAGTAGCCAGTCGCGTCTGTTATACATTTACCGAAGATGGACGCAAAGTCAGAATGCTGAAAAAAACTGGTGAAATTATTGATTAGTAGTTAGCCGTTAGCTAACAGCTAAAAGCTAAAAGCAGGAAATTAATTCAGTTCCTGACCAAGCCCAGGAACGACTAAAATACACAATCATGGCACAACGACTAAAAACCCAGTATCAAGAGACTATTCTACCCAAGCTGATGGAACAGTTTGGTTACAAAAATATCCATCAAGCACCTAAATTACTAAAGGTTACAGTTAATAGAGGTCTTGGGGAGGCATCTTCTAACGCTAAGGCGCTGGAATCTTCTTTGAGTGAAATTGCACTGATTACTGGTCAAAAACCAGTGGTGACGCGAGCTAAAAAAGCGATCGCAGCTTTCAAACTCCGCCAAGGTATGCCTGTTGGAGTTATGGTGACACTGCGATCAGATCGGATGTATGCCTTTGTAGATCGATTAATTAATCTAGCACTGCCTAGAATTAGGGACTTTCGAGGCATTAGTCCCAAAAGCTTTGATGGTCGCGGAAACTATAGCTTAGGCATTAGAGAACAGCTAATTTTTCCTGAAGTAGAATACGACAGAATCGATCAAATTCGCGGCATGGATATTTCCATTATTACTACAGCAAATACCGACGAAGAGGGCCGCGCCTTACTCAAAGAAATGGGAATGCCCTTCCGGGATAGTTAAGGCAGTTTCAATTAAAGAGGGAACAATGGCGGCTAACGACACAATTGCAGATATGCTAACTCGCATTCGGAATGCGAATCTGGCACGGCATCAAACAACAGAAATACCAGCAACAAAAATGACCCGTAGTATTGCCAAAGTCTTGAAAGATGAAGGCTTTATTACTGAGTTTGAAGAAGCGGGCGAAGGGGTTAAGAAAAAACTGGTGGTTTCCTTAAAATATAAGGGTAAAAACCGTCAACCAATTGTTACGGCGTTAAAGCGGATCAGCAAACCAGGGTTGCGTGTTTACTCAAATCGTAAAGACCTACCCCGTGTGTTGGGCGGTATTGGCATCGCAATTATTTCTACCTCCAGTGGCATTATGACTGACCGCGAAGCGCGTCGTCAGGGACTGGGTGGAGAAGTGCTTTGTTATGTATGGTAAATCTCAGCACTCAGAAGTCAGAAATCAAACTAATTTTTCTGAATTCTTTTTTCTGGGTTCTGAATTTTTAAGGAGTAATCATTCATGTCTCGGATTGGCAAGCGCCCCATTAATATTCCTGGTAAAGTGACGGTGGCGATTGAAGGTCAACACGTCGGAGTTAAAGGCCCAAAAGGTGAATTATCCAGGGTTTTGCCTGCTGAAGTCACAGTAGAGCAGGAAGGGGACACTCTTGTAGTAAAGCGACGCAATGAGTCACGACCCGCTCGTCAACTCCACGGTTTATCTCGTACCTTAGTTGCCAATATGGTAGATGGGGTATCCGAAGGCTTTCAAAAACGTTTAGAAATCCAAGGTGTTGGTTATAGAGCGCAAGTTCAAGGTCGTAACCTGATTTTGAACGTAGGTTATAGCAAGCCTGTAGAAATTACACCTCCTGATGGTATTCAGGTGGCAGTAGAAAATAACACTAACGTCGTTGTCAGTGGCATTGATAAAGAAGTTGTGGGAAATACAGCAGCTAAAATTCGTGATATCCGCCCACCAGAACCCTACAAAGGTAAAGGCATTCGCTATGCCGGAGAAGTAGTCAGACGTAAAGCTGGAAAGGCAGGTAAGAAGTAGAGATGAAATTAACTCGTAAAGAATCAGTACGTCGTCGCCACAAGCGGGTGCGCCGCCAGGTAACTGGCACTTCAGAACGACCACGTTTAGCTGTTTTTCGCTCTAATCAGCACATTTATGTGCAGGTGATTGACGATACCCAGCAACATACTTTAGCTGCTGCGTCAACTTTAGAACCAGATCTCAAGTCAACATTAGCATCAGGAGCGAATTCTCAAGCCGCTTCTGAAGTCGGCAAGTTAATTGCACAACGAGCGTTAGCTAAAGGTATTCAACAAGTAGTCTTTGATCGCGGCGGTAATCTGTATCACGGTCGTGTTAAAGCTTTGGCAGATGCGGCTCGTGAAGGCGGATTAGAGTTCTAAAGAAGCTAGTTGTAATTTAAATGGTTTAGGAAAAAACTATGGCAAAAGAACGTCGCAAAAGCAGTCGTGCGAAGGAAAAAGAAATAACCTTCCAAGAGAGGGTAATTCAAATTCGTCGCGTCAGCAAGGTCGTAAAGGGAGGCAAAAAACTTAGCTTCCGTGCGATCGTAGTTGTTGGCAATGAGCGTGGTCAAGTGGGCGTTGGGGTAGGCAAAGCCAGCGACGTTATTGGAGCAGTTCGTAAGGGTGTTGCTGACGGCAAAAAGCACTTGATTGATGTTCCCTTAACCAAAGCTAATTCTATTCCCCATCCCATTAATGGAACTGGTGGAGGCGCTAAGGTAATGATGCGACCAGCAGCACCTGGTACGGGTGTAATCGCTGGTGGAGCAGTGCGTACAGTTCTGGAGTTATCCGGTGTGCGTAACATCTTAGCAAAGCAACTGGGTTCTAATAATCCCTTGAATAATGCTAGAGCTGCTGTTAATGCTTTGTCTACTTTGCGTACATTGTCAGAAGTAGCTGAAGAAAGAGGCATACCTCTAGAAAACCTCTACGCTTAACAATCGCGCTTGCTAACAGCTTTATACTAAACAGGACGGGACACTCAGACCTATCTTAATTGCTAGGTGAGTAGAGATTTTAAACACATTAAACTCTACAAAAATTACCATTTGACGGACGAACATCAACGCTTTTAGAGGTAGCGTTGCCGCCACTATCTGAGAATTTAAGGCGCGAAGTCGGGCAACCAAACCGCGCAGTCTCGCCCAATCATCCCCGTTACTAAAAGCGTGTGGGGATAATTTACATAACTAACTTGCGTTGTCAGTAGTTTAGGTCAAGAACATGAGACTATCAGATGCCAAGCCTAAAAAAGGCTCAAAAAAACGTCCTCGCCGAATTGGTCGGGGTATTGCCGCAGGTCAAGGTGCTAGCGGTGGTTTTGGGATGCGTGGTCAAAAATCGCGCTCAGGTCGCAGCACTAGACCTGGTTTTGAGGGTGGACAAATGCCTTTGTATCGGCGTTTGCCTAAATTAAAACACTTTACTGTTATAAATCGTAAACATTACACTACGATCAACGTAGGTAAGCTGGCATCACTTCCTGCCAACAGCGAGGTTACTTTACTTTCTCTCACAGAAGCTAAAATTGTCACGAGCAATAAAGAACCTCTGAAAATTTTAGGTGATGGGGAACTGAACGTAGCACTCAATGTGAAAGCTGCAGCTTTCACAGCAGGGGCTCGGACTAAAATCGAAGCCGCTGGTGGAACTTGCGAAGTTATCTAAAGCTACTCAGATTGAGCATAGTGGATGCCAGCGCCCGCACAAGCGTAGAGGTAGGATTTCATGGTCGTTAGTCGAGATAAAGCCCCAACTGCTCAAGAAACCTTTATGCAGATGGCTCAAGCGGCTGGCCTTAGAGGTCGGCTGCTGGTCACTATCGGTCTGCTAATTTTGGTTCGCCTTGGCGTTCATATACCTATACCAGGTATTGACAGGGTTAGGTTTGCTCAGGATATTCAAAATAGCCCAGTAATTGGGTTTTTAGACATTTTCTCTGGTGGCGGAATTTCGGCAGTAGGAATTTTTGCTTTGGGGATTTTGCCTTATATTAATGCTTCCATCATTCTGCAATTATTAACTGCTGCTATTCCCTCTTTGGAAAATTTGCAGAAAAATGAAGGGGAAGCTGGGCGTAGAAAGATTTCTCAAATTACCCGTATTGTATCCTTGGGATGGGCTTTGGTTCAAAGTATAGGCATTGCGTTGTGGGTACAGCGTTATGCTATTGCTGGAAATACTGGTTTTATATTCATCGCTCAAACAGCTTTAGCACTCACAGCAGGCTCCATGTTTGTTATGTGGGTGTCAGAGTTAGTTACTGAGCGTGGGATTGGTAACGGCGCATCTTTGCTGATTTTTATCAACATTGTTTCTGTTTTACCACGTTCGCTAGGGCAAACTTTAGAACTTGCTCAAACTGGCGATCGCGAAATTCTTGGTAGAGTAATTATTCTGCTGTTAGTTTTCTTGGTAATGATTGTCGGCATTGTGTTTGTTCAAGAAGGAACACGCCGAATTCCAATTATATCTGCACGTAGGCAAGTAGGTCGTCGTCTTTACCGAGAACGTACCAGTTATCTACCACTACGACTAAATCAGGGTGGGGTAATGCCGATTATATTTGCATCGGCAGTATTGGTTTTACCAGCTTCTTTAGCTCAGTTTACTCAAAATAGTGCTGACAAGCCGTTTTTAGGAACTTTGCATCAATTTTTCAACCAAGCTGCTAATTATCTCAGCCCAACTGGTCAAACACCTTGGCTGTATGTAGCTTTTTATGTGTTCCTAATTGTTTTCTTCAGCTATTTTTACGCCTCCTTGATTATTAATCCAGTGGATATGTCCCAGAACCTGAAAAAAATGGGAGCTAGTATTCCTGGAATTCGTCCTGGTAGTACAACTAGTGATTATATTGAGCGGGTTTTGAATAGACTGACTTTGCTAGGAGCGATTTTTCTCGGATTGGTCGCGATTGTTCCCACAGCCGTTGAAAGTACCATTGGTGTCACGACATTTAAGGGGCTGGGAGCGACATCTTTGCTGATTATTGTAGGTGTTGCAATTGATACAGCAAAGCAAATTCAAACTTATGTGATCTCCCAAAGATATGAAGGGATGGTCAAGCAGTAACCCAAGTTGCTGCAAAATTAGTTTTTGTCATTGTTCAGTTGTTAATTAGGAGGGCGCACCAGGCAACAAAAATTCAAAGATATTTGTGGATTTGGAATTTTTTAGCCAGTGTGCAGAAGTTTAGTGACACGATTGATTTTTTTGGGGCCACCAGGGGCAGGTAAAGGCACTCAAGCCAAAATTTTGGCTGATAGCTGTGGAATTCCTCATATTTCAACAGGTGATATTTTACGAGCAGCAATTGCAGAACAATCGTCACTTGGAAAATTAGCACAGGCTTATATGGCTAGAGGCGACTTAGTTCCCGATGCTCTCATCCTAGATATCATCCGTGAACGTCTCAGCCAAACTGATGCCCAAAAAGGTTGGATTCTAGATGGCTTTCCCAGAAATGTTAGTCAAGCATCTTTTTTGGATGATTTGCTACAGGAAATGAGCCAAGTTTCTGATAAAGCGGTTAATTTGGAAGTTCCTGATGAGGTGTTAGTCGTTCGTCTGCTGGGGCGCGGACGAACTGATGATAATGAAGAAACTATTAGGAGACGTTTGGAAGTTTATCGTAACCAAACGGCTCCTTTGATTGATTTCTACAGCAACCGCCAAGCTTTAGTTTCTGTTGATGGTAATCGCACTCCTGAAGAAGTTACCGAAGCACTCAAACAGATAGTTAATAACTGATTGATGGCAGTAGGAATCAAAGCTTAGTTTTACCAATAGGAACAGAGAGAAGCTTATGGCTTTCTCTCTGTTCTTAGTTGGTAAATTTTTGATAAAATATGTAAATTACCTCTTGACTAACACTCCCCTTAACAAAGTGGTTTTCAAATGGTAATAGCTAATAATTATTTAGCAACTGGCAACATTGAGGTAAACACGACTTGGCTAAACAAGATTTAATCGAAATGGAAGGCACTGTGACTGAATCACTGCCTAACGCGATGTTCAGAGTTGATCTAGACAATGGTTTTAATGTGTTAGCTCATATCTCTGGCAAAATCCGTCGCAATTACATCAAAATTTTGCCAGGCGATCGCGTAAAAGTAGAATTGACTCCCTATGATTTAACTAAAGGCAGAATCACTTATCGTCTTCGTAATAAAAAGTAACGTTACTGAGTTGCTCATTGCAATAGACAAAATTGTTTCAATTAAATATTTGAAGCTAAAATTGCTGAAATTGTACAGAAGTGTTATAATCTAGAGCTTGCAGTGTTGCCCAAATAGGCATGAAAGTTCGAGCATCCGTCCGAAAAATATGTGATAAATGCCGCGTCATCCGTCGTCGCGGTCGAGTCATGGTCATCTGTTCTAATCCAAAACACAAACAACGGCAGGGATAACCCACCTAGCCGGTACAAACAGCACTTATAGCACAAATGTATAACTAGGGAGAAAAAAAGCGTGGCACGGATTGCTGGAGTAGACCTTCCGCGTGACAAACGTGTCGAAATTGGTCTGACTTATATCTATGGAATCGGGCTATCGCGGTCGCATGAGATTTTGACAGCAACAGGAGTTAATCCTGATACACGAGTCAAAGACTTATCTGATGCGGACGTTGCTGCTCTGCGCGAGTCCATAGAAAAAGACTATCAAGTTGAAGGGGATCTCAGGCGCTGGGAAGCAATGAACATCAAGCGCCTGATTGACATCGGTAGCTATCGTGGTCGCCGTCATCGTATGGGACTACCAGTACGAGGTCAGCGAACCCGCACCAATGCCAGAACCCGTCGGGGACGGCGTAGTACCGTCGCTGGCAAGAAAAAGGCACCAGGCAAGAAGTAATTGCTTAATTGCTTTATGGATGAATGCCAACTTAATTACCACTTCACTATTGTCAAATAGACCGTCATGGCTCGACAACCTAAAAAAACAGGTGCAAAGAAGCAAAAACGCAACGTACCCAACGGAGTAGCTTACATCCAGTCAACCTTTAACAACACGATCATCACAATCGCTGATAACGGTGGAGATGTGATTTCTTGGGCATCTTCTGGTTCTAGCGGATTCAAAGGCGCTAAAAAAGGAACACCATTTGCGGCTCAGACGGCTGCTGAAGGTGCAGCACGTCGTGCAATGGATCAAGGAATGCGCCAAATTGAAGTGATGGTTAGTGGGCCAGGTGCAGGTAGAGAAACTGCAATTAGGTCGCTTCAAGGCTCAGGGCTGGAAATAACTCTAATTCGCGATGTTACGCCGATTCCTCATAACGGCTGCCGTCCTCCCAAGCGACGTAGAGTCTAACTAAATATTTCTTTTGGATAAAGAAATTTAGGTGATGTCAGCGAAATTTGGCTATTGATCAGCAATGCTCAAAAATACCAAAAAGCTGGCGATCGTAAGATCCGCATCCTCAAACAGGCATTGTTGTTAGGAGCAAAGCAGAGGAAGGCTGGATATTGCTTTTTAGGGGTTTTATGAACAAGGGAGGTCACTCCGTGGCGCAGTTTCAGATCGAGTGTGTAGAGTCAAAAACGGAGAAGAATCAGAGCCAATATAGCAAATTTGTCTTGGAGCCTCTTGAACGGGGTCAAGGCACAACCGTTGGCAACGCCCTGAGACGGGTATTGCTATCAAACTTGGAAGGAGCAGCCGTAACAGCAGTGCGGATTGCTGGTGTAAATCATGAATTTGCCACCATTCCAGGGGTACGGGAGGATGTGCTGGAAATTTTGCTGAACATGAAGGAAATAGCCCTCAAAAGCTATACATCTCAGCCCCAAATCTGTCGGCTGAATGTACAAGGTCCAGCAAGAGTTATGGCTGCTCAGTTTGATCTGCCCTCAGAAGTTGAAATTGTCGATCCCAACCAATACGTTGCCACATTGGCGGACAACGCTCGGTTGGAAATGGAGTTTCGGATAGAAAAGGGTAAAGGCTACAGATCAGTTGATCGAACTCGTGATGAGGCAGCAGTTTTAGACTTTCTTCAGATTGACGCTGTATTCATGCCAGTACAGAAAGTTAACTACAGCGTTGAGGATGCCCGTATTGATGGCTCTCTTGATAAAGATCGGTTGCTGTTAGAAATTTGGACTAATGGCAGTCTCAGCCCTCAAGAAGCTCTCAGTGAAGCAGCCAGGATTCTGGTAGATTTGTTCAGCCCCCTAAAAGATATCAGTCTGGAGTCAATCAAAGACGAATATCAGGCTGATGAAGATCCCACAAGTCAAATCCCCATTGAAGAATTGCAGCTATCAGTAAGGGCATACAACTGCCTGAAGCGGGCGCAAATTAACTCTGTAGCTGATTTACTGGATTATACCCAGGAAGATTTGCTAGAGATTAAGAACTTTGGGCAAAAATCTGCTGAAGAAGTGATCGAAGCTTTGCATAAACGTTTAGGAATTATGCTGCCACACGAAAAATCGGCAAAGCCTAGCTGATAGTTTTGGCAGTGAATTCATTTTTTAGGAGTGTATAAAAGAGGTGCAAGATGCGTCACAGGTGTCGTGTTGATAAACTCGGCAAGCCCGCTGACCAGCGTCGTGCTTTATTAAGAGCGCTGGCAACTGAGTTAATTCGTCATGGACGGATTACAACAACTAAGACAAGGGCAAAGGCTGTTCGCTCAGAAGTAGAAAAGATGGTGACGTTAGCTAAAGATGGTTCTTTATCTGCACGTCGCCAAGCTTTGGGCTATATATATGACAAACAGCTTGTTCACGCCTTGTTTGAGCAAGTCGGTACTCGCTATAGCGATCGCCATGGTGGATACACCCGTATTGCCAGAACAGTGCGCCGCCGTGGAGATAATGCCGAAATGGCAATCATTGAGCTAGTCTGACCTGACTAAATTTTTTTCATGTCAGAAAGCCTGCCTTTATTAACCCAGCGAGTTGCTCTGGTAATTCAATACCTGGGCACTCATTTTCATGGATGGCAGAGACAAGCAAATGGGCGTACTGTTCAAGAAGAAATTGAAACAGTACTTTCTGATGTACTGAAAAAATCTGTGACTTTACATGGTGCTGGTCGCACTGATACAGGTGTCCATGCAGCAGCACAAGTCGCACATTTTGATGCTACAGGCCCAATCCCAGCAGAGCGCTGGGCTGCTATTCTCAACAGCCGATTGCCCCAGGATATTTTGATTCGGGGTTCAGCCGCCGTGCCTCCCACCTGGCACGCTCGCTTTAGTGCCAGTTGGCGACGGTATAGATATATCATTTATACCGACCCCAAACCTAACTTGTTTGTGAGGCAATTCAGTTGGCATTATTATCATGAACCCTTGGATGAATCTTTGATCCAGGCTGCTTTAGACCCATTGATTGGTTACAAGCATTTAGCAGCTTTCCGAAGAGCGAATTCAGGGCGATCGCATTCCTGGGTAGATGTTCAGGAAGTACAATGCCAACGGATGGGGCCATTTATTCATATTGAAATTCAAGCCAGTGGATTTTTGTATGGCATGGTGCGGTTGCTGGTGGGAATGCTAGTGCAAGTTGGTGCAAAAGAGCGCTCGCCAGAAAACTTTACTCAAATTTGGGTGAATGAACACCGCCATCAAGTCAAATACGCAGCACCAGCAAAGGGTCTATGCTTGTTGCGCGTTGGCTATCCAGAGTCGCCGTTTCCACCAGAAGTTTGGTTTGATACCCAGCCGAAATTTCTTTTGCCTACGATCACCTCAACAGAATATTGCCTGATCTAAAAGTTGGAAAGTTGGGAGCTAAAACGTTTTCTCGTTTCAATCCCACTTGCCTACCTTAAGATCCCCCTTAAAGATCAACAAAAGCTATGAACAAAACTTTCCTTCCCTCTGTAAACACCCTTGAAAGAAACTGGTATGTAGTAGATGCTGCTGACCAGCGTTTGGGGCGTTTAGCTAGTGAAATCGCCATGATTTTAAGAGGTAAAAACAAACCCTCTTATACCCCTCACATGGATACTGGCGACTTCGTGATTGTTCTCAATGCTGAAAAAATCGTCGTCACTGGTAAAAAACGTACTCAAAAAGTTTATCGCCGCCATTCTGGACGACCAGGCGGGATGAAAACCGAAACGTTTGCCAAATTACAAGCGCGTATACCAGAAAGAATTATTGAAGAAGCAGTGCGCGGAATGCTGCCTAAAAATTCATTAGGACGGCAACTATTCACGAAACTGAAAGTTTACGAGGGTTCTACCCATCCTCATGCAGCGCAACAGCCCCAAGAACTCAAAATCAATACTATTCCAGGAGGTCAAGACTAATGCAAGCAACAGATCAAAGCGGTCGCGCTGTTTATTGGGGTACTGGTCGCCGTAAGTCATCAGTCGCAAGAGTGAGATTAGTCCCAGGTAGCGGTCAAATGATCATTAATGGTCGCCCTGGAGAACAATACTTCCAGTTCAATAGCAATTATATTTCAGCAGCAAAAGCTCCTCTAGAAACGCTAGGACTAGAAAATGAGTATGACATTTTAGTTAATGCTCATGGAGGCGGTTTAACTGGACAATCTGACTCCGTGCGTTTAGGAGTAGCCAGAGCTTTATGTGAACTAGACCCAGATAACCGCAAGCCTTTAAAAACTGAAGGCTACTTAACTCGCGATCCCAGAGCAACAGAGCGGAAGAAATACGGCTTGCATAAAGCTCGTAAAGCTCCTCAATACTCCAAGCGTTAATCACCACAACATTACAACCATCAGCTTTTTGTCTGTTGTTGGTTAGTTATGAAAGTAGGGGCGCAAGCTAAACTTACCCCTACTGATGGGGTAAAAGTTAGAATTTGTATAACAGAAAAACTGTCCAAAAGAGGAAACGATGGCTAAATCAGAAATTCATCCACAGTGGTATCCAGAAGCAAAGGTATTTTGTAACGGTCAATTAGTAATGACTGTTGGTTCGACTAAGCCAGAATTACACGTTGATGTTTGGTCTGGCAACCATCCTTTCTTCACAGGAACACAAAAAATTATTGATACAGAAGGGCGAGTTGAGCGCTTTATGAAAAAATATGGAATGTTTGAAGAGCAAGCTCCAGCAACCGATTCTGGCTCAACAGATCAGTAGTGTGGTCAGAATTGAATTATACAAACGTATTCATTAACGTTTGGTGTACTTAGTCCGTAGTAAATAGCAACGGACTAAGCGATCGATTCCCCACACTTTAAGGAGCAATATTTGCTCCCCACACTTTACCGGAATGCACTGTCATGGCTGAAGCTTACCTGCTAGAAAAACTCAAATCTGTTGAGCAAACATTTCATGAATTAACCCGCCGTCTGGGTGATCCAGATATTGCCACTTCTCCTAATGAGATGCAACGAGTAGCAAAGGCTCGTGCCTCTTTGGAAGAGGTTGTCAATACTTATGAAATTTGGAAAAAAACTCAAGATGATTTGGTAGGCGCACGGCAGGTACTCAAAGAAGCTTCTAGCGATCGCGAAATGCAAGAAATGGCAGCCTTAGAAGTTGAAGAACTAGAGGCTAAGGTAGAGGAGTTAGAAACACGCCTGACAATCTTGCTGTTACCTCGCGATCCTAATGATGACAAAAACATCATGTTGGAAATTCGGGCTGGTACAGGTGGCGATGAGGCAAGTATTTGGGCAGGCGATTTAGTACGGATGTATTCTCGCTATGCTGAAAGCCAAAACTGGAAAGTTAAGCTGGTGAGCGAGTCACTAGCTGAGATGGGCGGCTTTAAAGAAGCTGTTTTAGAAATTCAAGGCGATCAGGTTTATAGTAAATTGAAGTTTGAAGCGGGTGTCCATCGCGTGCAGCGAGTGCCAGTGACAGAAGCTGGAGGAAGAGTTCACACCTCAACCGCGACAGTAGCAATAATGCCTGAAGTTGATGAAGTAGAAATTCATATTGACCCGAAAGATATTGAAATGAGTACTGCTAGATCTGGTGGTGCTGGCGGTCAAAACGTTAACAAAGTAGAAACAGCAGCAGATTTGTTTCACAAACCTACAGGAATTCGGATTTTCTGTACGGAAGAACGCAGCCAGTTGCAAAATAAAGAACGGGCAATGCAAATTCTCCGAGCTAAGTTGTATGAAATGAAGTTACGGGAACAACAGGAAGAGGTTACGTCAATGAGGCGTAGTCAAGTTGGTACGGGATCGCGCTCTGAAAAAATCCGCACTTATAATTACAAAGATAACCGTGCTACTGATCATCGCTTGGGTCAGAACTTTTCTCTCAATACGATTTTAGAAGGAGATATAGAGTCAATTATTCAAGCTTGTATCTCTGAGGATCAGCAGGAACGTTTAGCTGAGTTGGCGGCTTCTACTTCTAATGCTACGTCTGTGTGATTGACTTTTGCTTTTAATTATGGTATAGAAACTTAATTAAATATTAAATCTGCAAGCGAGGGCTTAGTTAAGCTTCGCTTTTTTTGTAATGACTTTACGCTTTTATCTGCTAAATTTCTTCTTTTTAGCAACTGCACAATGGCTGTTTTTATATCTGACACAAGCAAGCCGTGATGTACAACCGTTGTTACATGGTGTGTTTTTATTGGCAGTTTGTTTCTACTTAATATATGCTTACTTGTTTCTAAGTAAGTCTGCTTCCATAGGGTTATGTATTGCCCATTTGAGCATAGCAGGTACTATTTTTTACTTAGTATGGAGTGTGGGAATTGTTGCTACTACCCACCTAGCATTAAGGCTTTCTGGAGCGCAGGGAGCTTTATTTTACGGAACTTCTGGCACACAATTTTATAGATATTGGGGCGATACTCTTTTTTGTTTAATCACTTTCTTGCCTGGATTTGGATTAAATATGCTGGCAAATATTACGTTGAGGAAATGGTTGTTTAGAAAAACAACAAATAGATAACTATTTTAAAGGTAGTAAAAAATTAAAAACATGGTAAATCGTAAAACTATATATTTTATTTATTATGGGCAAACCCCAGCCTACCGATAAAGACAAAATAGGGATTATTACGAAAATGTCACAATCCGAAGGATGATCGAAAAAAAGGGGCAATTCCACCCTGATTGCCCCTACACATAATTAATTTTTGTTAAGATTAACTCGACTACTGCGATCGCCTGATTAACTTCCCTTTAAATCTGGCGTTCAACTTCCCCTGCTTATAGCTTCCCTGGAGATCAATTAATGTTGCGGCTTGAACATATCAGTAAAATTTACCCGACTGGCGAAGTCCTCAAAGACGTTAACTGGGAAGTCAAACCAGGCGATCGCATTGGTTTAGTCGGAGTTAACGGTGCAGGTAAATCCACCCAACTCAAAATTATTGCTGGAGAAATGGAACCAACTAGCGGCGAATTAATCCGTCCTGCTAGTTTACATATAGCTTACCTCACTCAAGAATTTGAAGTAGACCCTACCCGCACTGTTAAAGAAGAATTTTGGCGGGCTTTTGGGGAAGCAAACCAAGCGCATGAAGCGTTGATGCAAGTGCATCGGGATCTGGAAACTGCCACACCGGAAAAATTAGATCAGCTAATCCACAAGATGGATAAGTTGCAAAGGCAGTTTGAGGGGTTGAATGGTTACGCCTTAGAAGCACAAATTGACAAAATTCTGCCAGAACTAGGGTTTGACCTAGAAGATGGCGATCGCCTTGTTAGTGCTTTTAGTGGCGGCTGGCAAATGCGGATGAGTTTGGGTAAAATTTTGCTGCAAAAACCCGACTTATTACTATTAGACGAACCTACAAACCATCTAGACCTAGAAACTATTGAGTGGTTAGAAAATTACCTTAAAGGTTTAACTACTCCAATGGTAATAGTTTCCCATGACCGAGAGTTTTTAGATCGACTTTGTACCCAAATTGTAGAAACAGAACGTGGTGTATCTGCAACTTATTTAGGTAACTACTCTGCTTATTTACAACAAAAAGCTGAAGCGCAAGAAGCGCAACTTAGTGCGTACGAACGTCAGCAAAAAGAATTAGAAAAACAGCAAGCATTTGTTGATCGCTTCCGTGCTAGTGCTACCCGCAGTACGCAAGCAAAAAGCCGTGAAAAACAACTAGATAAAATTGAACGTATTGAAGCACCAACTGGTGGCTTAAGAACCCTGCACTTTAGATTTCCACCTGCACCTCGCAGTGGACGTGAGGTAGTGGTAATTAAAGATTTGGTGCATACTTACGATGACAAAATTCTGTTTTTAGGGACAGATTTACTAATTGAACGTGGCGATCGCATTGCCTTCCTTGGGCCTAACGGGTGCGGCAAATCAACTTTGCTACGTATGATTATGGGTTTGGAACCATTCGCAGAAGGCACAGTTGAATTAGGCAGCCATAACGTACTTCCTGGGTATTTTGAGCAAAATCAAGCCGAAGCATTAGATTTAGAAAAAACAGTCATGGAAACAATTCATGATGAAGTTCCTGACTGGAAAAATGAAGAAGTTCGTACTTTATTAGGAAGGTTTCTATTTAGTGGAGATACCGTATATAAAAAAGTTGTGGCATTAAGCGGGGGAGAAAAAGCACGTTTAGCCTTGGCTAAAATGCTGTTGCGTCCAGCAAATTTACTAATTCTTGATGAACCGACAAACCATTTAGATATCCCTGCCAAAGAAATGCTAGAAGAAGCATTAGAAAATTATGATGGCACGGCGATCATAGTTTCTCACGACCGCTATTTTATCTCTCAAGTTGCCAACAAAATTGTGGAAATTCGCGATGGCGAATTCAGGGTTTATCTTGGTGATTATCACTACTACCTAGATAAAATCGCTGAGGAAAAAGAACAAGCGAAATTAGCTGCGATCGAGGCGGAGAAAGCTGCTAAAAAAGCTGCTAAAGCCGCCAAACAAGCTACCAAGGGCAAATAAAGCAGCCCTGTTAGTAGGCATCAGACCTCTCCAAAAATGTTCATATGCTAACCCTTGAACCCTTGTAGAGACGTTCATACAACGTCTCTACATTCTTGGAAAAAGAGGTCTATTAGGCTTAGACGAGATCCCAAAAATAATTAGCATTGAAAAATATCTGGGTTACTCAGAGGTAGTGCTATGATGGCGGTTGAATTTGAAAAACAAAGGGCAATATTACCTATGGCGCAAGCACCTGTCTCTCCTGTGGTGCTAGTCATCTTAGACGGCTGGGGCTATCGTGAAGAAACCGATGGAAATGCCGTTGCCGCCGCCAAAACTCCCGTGATGGATAGTCTTTGGGCAGTATATCCACGCACCCTGATCCACACCTCCGGTAAAGCTGTTGGGCTACCAGATGGTCAAATGGGTAACTCAGAAGTGGGTCATCTCAACATCGGCGCAGGGCGAGTAGTTCCCCAAGAATTAGTTAGGATCTCAGACGCGGTAGAAGATAGAACGCTACTGAATAATCCTGCCCTAGTTCAAGTGTGCCAAGACGTTAAAGTTAAAGGCAGTAAGCTTCATTTAATCGGTCTTTGCTCAGAAGGCGGGGTACATTCCCATATAGACCACTTACTAGGCTTACTAGATTTAGCCCAGCAACAAAGAATTACAGAAGTTTGTATCCACGTAATTACCGATGGTCGCGACACCAACCCTAAAGATGGTGTTGAGGCAGTTAAGAAGATTCAAAACCACATCGACAAGTTGGGAATCGGGCGAATTGTCACAATTAGCGGTCGTTATTATGCGATGGATCGCGATAAGCGGTGGGATCGCGTTCAACGCGCCTACGATGTGATGACTGAAGATAATTCAGAAAATCATCAATCAGCGCTAGAAGTATTACAAGCTTCTTACGACTCAGGCGTTACAGATGAATTTGTGATGCCCACTCGAATTGCTCCTGGGGCTGTAGAAGCTGGAGATGGAGTAATCTTTTATAACTTCCGTCCTGACCGCTCAAGGCAACTAAGCTATGCCTTTGTTGAGCCTACATTTAACGGATTTGAGCGTCATCAGATTCAACCCCTCAGTTTTGCAACGTTTACTCAGTATGACCCCAGCTTGCCAGTTTTAGTGGCTTTTGAGCCTCAAAACCTGAGTAACATCTTAGGGGAAGTAGTTGCCAAGCATAATTTAAGGCAATTTCGCACTTCAGAAACCGAGAAATACGCTCACGTCACATATTTCTTCAACGGGGGGCTTGAACAGCCTTTTCCAGGAGAAGACCGCGAGTTGGTTCCCAGTCCAATGGTGGCAACCTATGACAAAGCCCCAGCAATGTCAGCAGCTGCACTTACAGATGTAGCGATCGCAGCAATTCAAAAACGCATTTACTCTTTAGTAGTAATCAATTACGCCAACCCAGATATGGTGGGTCATACAGGGAAAATGGAACCCACAGTGACAGCAATTGAAACTGTAGATCGCTGTTTGGGAGCGTTGATCGAAACTATCAATAAAGCTGGTGGTACAGCAATTATCATTGCTGACCACGGTAATGCTGAATATATGTGGGATGAAAAAGGCAACCCTTGGACAGCCCACACAACGAATCCAGTACCCTTTATCCTGGTGGAAGGGGAAGGATTAAAAATACCTGGATATGGTACAGATGTAGTTTTAAGAACTGATGGTCGTCTGTCAGATATTGCACCAACCATTCTGGAAATTTTAAAACTGCCACAACCGCCAGAAATGACTGGAAATTCCATGTTTATACCAGCTAACGTGGAAGTTCGAGCTAATCGAACTCCGGTGCGACTTTCCTTATAAGGAAAGCTGGAAGCGCATCAAAACTAATAGCTATCAGCTAGAAAAATTAGAGTTTTGAGTTGTCAATTTAATGCTGACTCTAACAATTACAAAACTGGTGTTTTTCCCCTGAACAATTAAACATAATTAACAACTAACCATGACTCTTGTTAACATCATCCAAACTATCTGGGTAATATCTGCCTTAGCGTTAAGTGTTTTAGTGTTACTACACAGCCCTAAAGGAGATGGAATCGGCGGTATTGGTGGACAAGCGCAGTTATTTACTAGCGCCAAAAGTGCAGAAACCGCTCTTAATCGTATTACATGGACTTTCAGCGTAGTTTTTCTTGGTTTAACTGTAGTTTTAAGTGCAGGTTGGTTAAATCGCTAAGTAAATTAAAAACAAAGAGTAAAAAGGTAAAAGTAAGGGGGTTGTTATCCCAAATTTTTCTTTTACCTTTTTTCTGGTTATTTGATAATTTTTGGCAAAGACGATTACTGGTAGCATGGGGCTTAAGTATTTGCTCATGCTTACTTGTTATTTTTATAAATATTGATTTTGCAAGTGCAAGTTTAGATAACAACCCTGCTTTACCAAGCTTAAAAGCTCATCCCTTACCTACTCAACTGGCAAAATGGCAGGATGTTAATAATTCAGGAGATTATTTTTCTGAAATTAAGCCTACTAATTTGGGATATTTAGTTTGGTCGGAATTTCCGGTTAAGGTTTATATTGAAAGACCAACAGAAACAGATAAGACATCTGCAAGCTTGCGGCGGTTCCAGCAATGGGTTAAAGCGGCACTAAAAGCTGTGCAGGAGTGGAATAATTATTTACCTTTGGTAGTAGTAGACCAGCGTGAAATTGCAGATATGATATTTTTGCGATCGCGCCCTCCCCTACAACCTTCCGTTAACCCCAATACTGGTGAATTACAACTGCCTCGCGCTCGATCTGCTCAAACCAGTTTTAAATTTTATCTTAAACAATCACTCGCCACTTCCCCTGTGCTATCTCACAGGTTTACCATTCTCATAAGTCCAGATCCAGCATTAGCACAAATTCAATCTGCTGCTCGTCATGAATTAGGTCATGCTTTAGGAATTTGGGGGCATAGTTCCTTAGAAACAGACGTAATGTACTTTTCCCAAGTACGTAATCCTCCCCCTATTTCTCCTAGAGACATTAATACCTTGAAACGAATTTATCAGCAACCAACGCGGCTAGGATGGTCTATAAAAACTAATTAATTTAAGAATTACTAATTATTCCCGTCCGACTATAAAAATACCTGAATTTTATAGGCACATTTAAGTAACGAAAAAATTGCAGGAGTTGGGTTTCACTAGAGTTCAACCCAACCTACAGATTCAGTAATTTTGGAGTAAGAAGAAAGTACTTGGTATTAGTTAAATCCTTGCTTTTCTACTAACAAATGAAACTAAGCTACACCTGTAGCTATTGGTTTGGGCAATTTCAAGTTTAAGTATAATTTTTCCACGGAATTAATGTTGCTATCTAAGGTATAGCGCTGTTCGACGCGCTTTCTGGCATTTTCTCCTAGTATCTTTCTCCATGCCTTATGGTCTCGCAGTTGAGGTAGTAAAGTTCTTAACTGTCCAGCAACCCCTTGAGTATTCAAAACTACTCCAGCCTCGTCTTCTAAAACTTCCCCATCAGCACCAGCATCAGTAGCTACACAAGCAGCACCACAAGCCATTCCTTCGAGGAGAGATAAAGATAAACCTTCTACTAAGGAAGGAAGAATAAAAACATCTGCCCCTTGGAGGATTTCAATCCGTCGGTTCTCATCGGTTATGGCTCCTAACCAGATGATTCCGTGTTCCTCACCATAAAACTGTTCTAAAGAAGGCTTTAATGGGCCATCGCCGACAATCAGTAACTTACATCCCATACCCATATCTGCTTGTTTCCAAGCACGCAGCAACGCCTCGACATTTTTTTCTGTAGCGATGCGACCTTGGTAAACAAAGATATGTTGAGCGTTAAATTCTGCCCTGAGTTTAGAAAAAACTGGAGAATTAGCTGGAGCAGGACAATATTTTTGGGCATCTACTCCATTAGGAATGACAGAAACTTTTTCTGGTGCAACACCGAGTTTAATTAATAATTCTCGCTGCACTTCCGAAAAAATAATTACTTGGTCATATTTTGCGAGAAAAGGCGCGTAAAGCTGGTAACTCAAAAGTTGAGTTCCTGATTTAAGATTGCGAATTTTGCCATCAAAGGGGGTGTGGAACGTAGCAACCAGGGGTAAATTTAGTTCTTCACAAATTTCTGGTAGCAGGAAGTCTAAGGGCGATAAAGTCAAGGAGGCGTGTACTAGATCTGGCTTACGCTTACGAAGCGATCGCACTAATATCTTCCTCGCTTTTAGCGTCGGAATCGTGTAAACCTGCGATTTATATAAAAAAGGTAAAGACACTTCGCTACAACCAGGCCAAATTTCTTCCTCTTGCTCTGCCAGGGCAAAGTGGAGGAAACTAACCTCATGACCCCGCTTTAATAAAGCATTGGTCACTTCTCGGCTGTAGGTGACGTTACCGCAAAATGGTGTTTTTTTTCCAAGCCAGGCGATATGCATTCAAGTGTTAGCTGACATACTTGGTTTTGTACGGCAAATATACCAGGTTACGAGACTTCCTGTAAGTATAATTCCAGCTAAACAGAGAAAAACAATTTTTAAACCTAAAAAAGTTTCTGCTACACCTGTTAAAGCTAGGGGCAAAGTTAGAGCAATATTAATTGCGTTGTTTTGCAAACCAAACACTTTTCCCCTCATTTCTTCAGGGGTTTCTGCTTGGATAGTTGTCTGCATGGGAATAGCTAGCATTGCGCCAAAAGCTCCCATCAGCGTTAATAACAGTAAAGTCATCCACAAATGATGTCTAAATACAGAAAGACCAACTAAGGAAGCAGCAGTTCCTATAGAACCATATAAGCCTAGTCTGGTATGAGATGAACTATGACCAGAATGACCTAGAATTGCGGCTCCACAGCCCATGCCAAGACCACCAGCAGCCAGTAAAAAGCCAAACTGCGATGCTTTCATACCTGGAATTACTTCTGCCATCCGTACAGCTAGTACAGTCATGGCAGCAAATACAGAAAATAAGATGATTAGCTGAATTAATGCTCCACGCACCCGTGGCTGTTTTCCCAGGTAGTCAATACCATCTTTGAGGTCTTGGAATACATGAGGTGGTTCACCTTCAAACTTGACATTTTTTTCCCCTGTTTTCAACAACAGCATTAACAAACCTGCGAGGACATAAGATCCACCTACCACAAGTTCTTTACCAATCTTCCAGGGAATACCTAAATGTTGTACTACGGTATCTGCGATCGCTAATACTGGTTCTCCTACCGCAAAACCAATAATTAACGACCCCATCATCGTTGTTGTGTATAAAGAGTTAGCTGAGAGCAGGTCACGGCGCTCTACAATCATCGAAATGGCTGCTTGCTCTGCTGGGGCAAAAAATTGGGTGAGCGTAGAAACCAGTAAAGTAATGCCTAATAAGATATAAAATCCTACAGGCAAACCTGCCAAGTTCAAACCTGACGACAGCGACAGCAAGACAGGTACGGATAATACAAAGATGCCCCGTAGCACATTAGTTGCTATTAGCACCTCTTTTTTGGGCCATCGATCTACAAACACACCAGCAACAGAGCCGAACAGCACTGCTGGGATGGTGAACGCCATCATAATTGCAGATACCCAGCCACTAATCGTTTGGTTTTCTGATTGAAAGCGACTAGCAATGATCGCAATCATCAGTACCAAATATACTTTGTCGGCTAACTGCGAAAAAACCTGACCACTCCACAACGCTAAAAAGTTGCGGTTTTTTAGCACTGGCAGAAACCCACCTGTTTGAGAAGGGCTAACTTCGCCTCCCTGAGTAAGATCTAATAGGCTTGCAGTAGGGTCAGAAATTTTATTTTGGCTGCTGGCAGTGGCGGCACTGTCCGCAGGGATAAGATCATCAGCGTCAGTAGGTGAAGTTTGGTCAAATCCTGCCGACACATTTGATTTACTATATTTTGTTTCTCTTTCAGACTCAGATAGTCGCATTATGGCTAATTAGGGTGATTTTATAACCCATATTTACTAAACTGTGGTCAAACAACAGAAATTCGGTTAATTTTCTAACCTTAAAATTATCACTACCCTGAAAAACAGGCATCCATCAAAGTAGCTGAACGAATTGGATGACCTAGATGATACTGGGTATATTGACGCAAAATTCGCTCGACACTCTCCCAAGCAGTATCAACTGTTGGAGAGTGCGATGAGGTTAATTCTTGAGTTGGTAAAAATGTTTCTAGATAGTTGAGATCTGGGGTTGCTAGTTGCTGGAACAGCGTTAATTCAAGGGCGTTTAATTTAGAATGTAGTTTTGGCTGTGCTGGTGCAGAGTTGGGAGTTTTGTCGCTAACGCTACGATTAGCATTTGCAGTATTGGTAGAATTTGATTGGCTGTTTAAGGCTAATAAACTGATAGTTCCTCCAACTTCTAAACTAAAGCCAACGCGCCAGTTGGGATCTGTAAAATTTGGTGTTAGTGGGTCTTTTGTCAGGCAACAGGCATGAACTTGGGGGGCAATACCTGCTAAAGCTAGTAGGTGAAAAACACCGTGGGATAAGTAAGGTAAGAGAGAAGATGCCGTAGATGCTGAGGTTTGCCGAGGGAACTGTTCTATGCGTCGCAGATGTTCGTTTAACACAGCATAAAGTTCTGCTTGTGGTTGCTCACTTAATGCTTGAGACACAACAATTTCTGCTAGGTATTGGCTAGCTGCTAGTTTACCCAAGTCTTTGCTTAGACCTGGGTAAGATTCTACAGTTTCTGCTTGGGTAATTTTATCGAGCGATCGCCCTTTAGCGATCAGTAACTCGTTGACAACAAACAACCCACTTCTACCACCCAACTTGGAATTGTGTTTACGTGCGCCTGGTGCTACTACTCGGATTAAACCCAACTCTTTTGTTAAAATCGTCAGCAATCGATCAGCCTCACCCAGTGGCATACCCTTGAGATTGATTCCAGTAACTTTATAAGTTCTACTCATACGGCATTAGAGGTGAGGATGAAGAGATGGTTAGCGATTTCTAGCTTTGAATTTCATTTTCCAGATTATCGCGCTGCCTGAGCAATTCAACACCACGAGATGTCCCTAATCTTGTTGCACCCGCGACAAGCAGATCAATGGCTTCATTACAAGTACGAATTCCTCCTGATGCTTTAATACCAATTTGCTGCTTAGTAATTTCAGCAAGGAAACTGACATCTTCAACAGTGGCACCTCCATAAAAACCTGTACTGGTTTTTAAATAAGCAACGCCAGCATCCATTAATATTTCTGCGGCTAGTCGTTTTTCTGCATCTGTCAATAGGGCTGTTTCTAGGATTGCCTTGACAGTTTTACCTGTGCGATCGCAAATCTCTGCTATTTCTCGGTGAAATTCCGTAGTTTTCCCAGCTTTCAACCAACCAAGGTTAATTACCACATCTAATTCTGTGGCTCCATTATCGACGGCTTCTTGGGCTTCATACAGCTTAGTTGCTGAGGTTGTCGCCCCACTAGGAAAGCCAATCACTGTACAAACTTTTGGTTTTTTATTATAGAGAAGATTTGCAGCTTGACGGACGTAGGCAGGATATACGCACACCGCCGCAAACTGAAATCTATCTGCATCTGCACACCATTTCTCTACTTGCTCTGGGGTAGCAGTTGGGTTCAGCAGAGCATGATCTATGAAGGGAGCAATATCAATATCTGGCAAATTTGTCGCCATTGCTTTTACTCACCACTCTTCTATTACTTAATTTTACAAAAAATAACAATACTTTAAGCTTAGTGCTTTTGGGGATCAATAGAGCAAGTGAGGAGAGAGGAGGGAGGGGGGAGGGATAGAAAATGGCGATCGCAGTTTTTATTCTTTTTAAAAATAATTGCCTCGTATCTTCCAGGGTTTTTTCTAGCTTTAGCCATGTAACGCCTGTTTTCTGTCTTTTCTGATTCTTGGCTTAATAACATTCGGATCTAGACTATATTTTTGACAGGCTTGGGACATATTTAGTTTTAGTAACTGTTCTTCTCCTAACTCCTGTTTATTATTAGGCTGAATTGGAGTTATCCCCAAAGCATGAATAATTTCTGTTGCTACCGCCTTAGCTAATAAAGGAGGAACAGAATTTCCTATTTGCCTAAATCCATGCCATTTTGTCACATGAAATCTAAACCAGTCAGGATAGGAATGTAAACGTGCAGCTTCACGCACAGTAATACATCTTGGTATAAAAGGATGAATTGGTCTAGGAGACGTGAAAGCTCCTCTATTACTAGGAGTTCCGGCTCTCAACGTATTACAAATTCCATGAGGATCAAGTTTATGAAAACGGCTGATTGGTTCTGCTTTACCATGTAGAGTAGATTCAAATCTCTTGATTGATTCTAAAGTATGCTCTGTTCTTAAACTTGAGGTAAGTATACGTGAATCATACTGACGTTTATAGGAATAGTCATTATTGATAGCACAAAGACCACGCAATTTTTTACCGTACTCACTGGGTTCGCCAAACTCTGCAAGTACCCAATCTCTTTTAAGTAATTCTATGTAACTTTCTATAGAGGGTAAGTCTTTTAGGGCATCCCAAACTGTAGGGCTTAATGGCAGATCGTTTGTAGAACTAAATTTTCTCTGTTTGGCAGGTATTGTAAGTTTATTAGGATAAGTTGGTAGTTGCATATCCTGACGACATCCAATTAAAAATAATCTCTCACGGTTTTGTGGTACTCCATATTCCGCAGCATTAAGAATTTGGTAATCTGACTTAGTGGAATAACCAATTTTTTGAAACTCCTCAAAAATTTCTGTAATAAATTTTTTATGGTGTCCTACAGCCATACCTCTAACATTTTCTAATACAAAATATTTTGGTTGTAATTCAAAAATTAACCGAATAAAATGAAATGCTAGGGAGTTTCTTGGATCGTCAAGTATTCGTTTTCCAATCAAAGAAAATCCTTGGCAAGGAGGCCCTCCAAAGACAACATCAATTTCTCTGTTTCCGATAGATGAGATATTTCTAATATCTCTACCTTCTATATAGGCAATATCTTTGCACAATACTGACCAAAATGGAAAGTTGAATTTGTGTGTTGCACAGTGTATTGGATCAATTTCTACAGAAGCTAGTACATCAAAACCTGCTTGTTCAAAACCCAAGGTCATACCCCCAGCGCCAGCAAACAAATCGACTCCAATAGGACGTTTATTGGGATTTATCACAAAAAAATATGTTTTTGCTTTTTACTCATTTTATTACAACTTTAAATTTTTTATTCTTTATAAATTAATCAAATATAAGGATCTTTTTTTTGCATTATTCGTATTAAAAATAATTAACGCATTTGCGCTAACTATGACTCGCAAAAAAAAGCGCTAATACTTGACTTTAATAAATTTTTATTAAAAGCCGTTTTTAATTCTTTACTTCTTTTTTTACTGAAAATGGTATATATTTTCCACCTAAAGCTTCCACAATACTACGAGTATTAGCAACCATCATCTTGATATAAGAGTCACCATCACTACCCGAAGCACCAATTGAGTCAGAATATAATTGCTTTGGGGCTAATTTTACACCTGCTTCTTGGGCTACAGTTTTAATTAAAGCTGGATTAATAGTTGTTTCTGCAAAAATAGCTGATACACCTACAGATTTAACAGATTCAACTAATTTTTGGACTGTTTGGGCGCTGGGTTGTTCTTCGGTACTAATCCCAATTAAAGTACCAGCAACAGGAATGCTATACGCACGAGCATAGTATTGAAAAGCGTCATGTGTTGTTACTAATTTGCGCTTTTCAGGAGGAATAGTGTTTATTTCTTGAATAATCCAAGTATCTAACTGCTGTAATTCACTTATTAGCTTCGTCGCATTTTGTGTAAATTTATCTTGATCTTCCGGTGATAACTTAATTAAGGCATCACGAATTGCGTTAACCATCAGAATTACATTTTTAACATCACCCCAAACATGAGGATCGGGTACTTTTTCCCCTTTTTTCTCTAACTGTAGGGACTTTGCTACCTCTCCCACTGCTACTTTTGAACTCTTTAATCCTGCTGCATTCATCAGCTTAATTAGTCCTGGCTCCAGGTTGTAGCCGTTATAGAGAATTAAGTTTGCTTTCTCTAGTGCCACAGAGTCTGCTGGTACTGGTTCATATACGTGGGGATCTGTTCCTGGTTGAAGGATGCCTTTTAGCTGAATTTCGTTTCCTGCTACCTCATCAGTTAAGTCAGCAATGATGGTACTGGTTGCGACAACACTCGGTTTTCCTGAATTATTACTGTTGGTATCACTTTGGGTACACGCATTCAACCCTAGTCCCAGGAGTAAGCTAACTACTAGCAAGCAGCAAGTTTTGCGGTTTTGTGTTTGAGTAATCACTTTTATCTATCTTCCGTATTATCTACCTTTATAGATGTTTTCATAATTCTTTCATTTTTAGACTATGCTCTATACAAGGTACATAAAAACACCGTTATGAACACCGCCACCTTCTCATGTGATACTCATTGGACGCGCATGGTATGCGATTTAAGAAATATCCCAATGACTGTCGCTAACACCATTAACATCAGCAATATAGGCGTACAATACCGCAATGTTGAGGCTTTGCGGGAGATTAGTTGTGAAATTCAGCCAGGGCGTTTGACTGGAATTATTGGCCCGAATGGTGCAGGTAAAAGCACTTTGCTCAAAGCAATGCTGGGGTTAATTCCTGCTACTCGTGGTCAAGTGTTATATAAAGATCAGCCATTAGAAGAACAGTTGGATCAGGTGGCATATGTACCACAGCGATCGCAAATTGATTGGAGTTATCCTGCTACCGTCTGGGACGTAGTAATGATGGGGCGGGTGAGAAAAACAGGTTGGTTTCGTCGCTTTTCAAGTGTTTCTCGACGGTTAGCAGCAGAATCGCTAGAACGAGTTGGTATGGGTGCTTACCGCGATCGCCCTATTGGACAACTTTCTGGCGGACAACAACAGCGTGTATTCTTAGCTAAAGCGTTAGTTCAACAGGCAGATATATTTTGCTTTGATGAGCCTTTTTCTGGTATTGACCAAAAAACACAAGCAATTATATTTAATATTTTCCACGAACTTGCTGATAGCGGTAAAACTGTTTTAGTGGTTAACCACGATTTAGGCGAATCTATTACGCATTTTGATGATTTAATTTTGCTAAATAAAGAATTAATTGCTGCTGGTTCTCGCCAACAAGTACTTAGTCAAGAAAACTTGTATCAAGCTTATGGTGGTAAAGTTATGTTCTTTTCTGGAGAGGCAGCTTAAAAGCCATCAGCTATCAGCTATCAGCCGTCAGCTTTTTAATTAAGTCTATCTTGATGATAATTAACTAAATTAAGGTTATTCTCCCCTACTCTCTATGCGTCTGGTGCGGTTAAAAAAATCCCTATGTTAGAAGCATTAATTGAACCGTTGCAGTATGGTTTCATGCAGCGATCGCTAGTCATTGCTATTTTAGTAGGTCTACTGTGCGCTGTAGTTGGTAGTTACTTAATGGTGCAACGGTTAGCTTTACTAGGAGATGCAATTAGCCACTCGGTTTTACCAGGGTTAGCTGTAGCCTTTATACTAGGGTTTAATATTTTTGTGGGAGCATTTATTGCTGGTGTTTTGAGTACAATGGCGATCGCTTGGATTAGAACGCGATCGCCTATCAAAGAAGATGCTGCAATGGGCATTGTCTTTTCTGCCTTCTTTGCCCTTGGCATCACCTTAATTACTCTTATTCAAAAAGATAACAAAATAGACCTCAACCACTTTTTATTCGGCAATATTCTCAGCGTTACCGTTGATGAAGTCCGCGACACTGCGATCATCGCCGCAGTTGTCCTGGTAGTAGTCGTAATGCTGTACAAAGAATTGCTATTTTACACCTTTGATCCATTAGGCGCTGAAGCTGCTGGCTTACCAGTAAATTTACTAAATTTTGGGCTGATGCTATTAATTGCCCTAACTATTGTTGCCAGTATGAAAGCTGTAGGAGTTATTTTAGTTTTATCTCTACTAATTACACCAGGAGCCACAGCATATTTATTAGTTAAACGGCTCCATCAAGTCATGTTTTTGGGTGCTGGCATTGGGATATTTTCTAGTATTACAGGTATGTATCTCAGCTATTTTTTCAACTTGCCATCTGGGCCAGCGATTGTATTAGTTGTTTCGGGTTTATTTTTATTAGCTCTTTTCTTGAGTCCTAGTCATGGCATCTTCACCCACCCTCAAAATGAGCCTAAATCGTTACCTTTATTACGGGAACTAAAACAATTAATTCGTTGAAATAACAACTTGATGGCTAAACAAACGCAGTTATGAAATTAGATTTGCTAGATAAATAAACAATGAAAATCCTAATAACAACCAAATAAATATAATTACAGCAGCAGCTATCCAGTTTTTCGGTTTACCATTATTAGTAGATTCAGCTTGTTGACGACATTCTGCTAAAACATCGGCGGGAATCATCCTTAGTAGCAACATTATTCCTAATGGTACTAAAATAAGGTCATCTAAATAGCCTAAAATTGGAATTATATCTGGTATTAAATCAATCGGACTGAAAGCATAGCCGACAACACAAACTGCTAAAATCTTGGTATACCAAGGAACCTTTGGGTGTTTACAGGCAAAGTAAATAGCAAATATTTCTTTTTTAAGCTGTCTGATTTTTTGTTGCCATTCCTGCATCATAGGCATTTGTAATTTTTAAACTAAAACATTCAATTATATTTAAATGAAAATTACGCCATTTATAGGAAAAAAATTAATAAACCTCTTGCACTTGTTGCAATAAGCTGCGTTCGTAGTAATAACTTGGGTCGTTTAAATACAAACAACTTTGAAACTAAAGTTTTACTACGAACAGACGAGTGCAAGAAGTCTAAAGACGCGGAGTTAGGTAGACACTACTAAGACAAGGAATTTTTGGGAGAATTTATCGCGTCTTTAGAATGTTGGTGTCCCTGATCACCAGGAAAAAAGCCTGCGCTCGCCTTATGCACCTACAGCAGCAGACAAAGTACGATGAGCTAAATCTTTCAACAAAGTTGCCTTATCAGTACGTTCCCAAGGCAAATCTAAATCTGTGCGTCCAAAATGACCATAAGCAGCTACATCTTGATAGAAACGACCATTGCGTTCTCCTGGAAGACGACGCAAATTAAACGCTTCAATAATTCCTGCTGGGCGCAACTCAAAATTCTCTTTGACTAGCTCAAGCAATAGCTCATCATCTATCTTGCCAGTACCGAAAGTTTCTACCAAGATACTAACTGGGCGAGCTACACCGATAGCATAGCTAAGTTGAACTTCGCACTTTTCAGCTAAACCTGCTGCCACAATATTCTTAGCAACATAACGGCAAGCGTAAGCCGCACTACGGTCTACCTTTGTGGGATCTTTACCAGAAAAAGCACCGCCACCATGACGAGAATATCCGCCATAGGTATCAACAATGATTTTACGACCAGTAAGCCCAGAATCACCTTGAGGGCCACCAATAACAAATTTGCCCGTTGGATTGACTAAAAAGCGGGTTTCTTCGTCAGGCTGAACATCAATGTCTGCAAAAACAGGTTGAACTACTGCTTCCCAGAGGTCTTCTTTGATTTTGGCTTGGACTGCTACGCCATCTGTAATGTCGCCAATCGTTGCCGTGTGTTGAGTAGAAATTAGGATGGTATCAATACTAACGGGTCGTCCATCTTCATAGCTCACCGTTACTTGGGTTTTACCATCTGGACGCAGATAAGCTAATTGACCTGTTTTTCTGACTGCTGCTAACCTACGGGCGATTCGGTGCGCCAAACTAATTGGCAAAGGCATCAGTTCAGGAGTTTCATTGCAAGCAAAACCAAACATAATACCTTGGTCGCCTGCACCAACTTTGTCAAATTTCTCGTCGCTAGACTCTTCCCGAATTTCTTGGGCGCTATTTACGCCTTGGGCAATATCAGGAGATTGTTCGTCTAGGGCAACTAAAACCGCACAACTATGAGCAGAAAAGCCGTTATCAGCATCGGTGTAGCCAATATCAGCAATTTTCTTGCGAGCTATATCAATCAAATTAACTTGTGCTTTTGAGCTAACTTCACCAGTGATTAACAACAACCCAGTGTTGACTACAACTTCAGCAGCAACACGACTGTGAGGATCTTGGGTGAGTAGAGCGTCTAAAATAGTATCGGAAATTTGATCGCAAATTTTGTCCGGATGACCTTCAGTTACAGACTCGGATGTAAAAAAATATTTACGAGGCAAGGATAAATCCTCCTAATGTGGTCGTACTTCTGACAAGTGCTGATTAAGTAGGGCAGGATCACTGTCCTACATTAACCTGCGATCATAACAACATTTTTATACTTCAGGGGTCGTGAGGTATACACAGGGTTATTTTAGGGAAAATGCGATCGCGCCTATCTATAAACAGCAAAACTGTAGGCAGATACGTCTATTGAGCTAAAAAGTTAAACTAGAACTTGGAAAGGCTTGCTCAATACTTGCCAACTGATCGAGTAGCGATTCTTATTAAGTTGTTAAGTTGGGATTGAGTCAAGACAGCAGGCAAAGGGCATTGGCATGAATAATAGTTCCTGGAACAAAGCATCATTAGGGCGGAATACGCTAATAGGTTTTAGCTCACAGCGTCCAACAAAGCAAATGGCTTCGGCACAAAAAGCGCCCAGAACTATCTGGCGTTTGGCAGTCAGTTGGATGATTTTGCAGGGTGTTTTCCTGGGAACCCCAGCCCTTGCTAAACCAGATCAGGATGCTCTTAGCTATACTCAGTTGTTGCAAAAAATTGAGGCTGGGGAAGTTAGCAAAGTAGAAATCGACCCCACAACTCAAATTGCTAAGGTGACATTAAAACAAAAGCCTACTGAAACTGAACAGCTAAGGCTGTTTGAGCAAAATCCAGAACTGATTGAGAAAATTCGCAAAAATAATGTGGACTTTGAGGTACAAACGTCCACAGATAATAGTGTCGCTTTAGGGCTGGCAGCAAATTTATTTTTTATATTTTTAGTTCTAGCAGCCGTAATGATGCTTTTCCGGCGTTCTAGTAATGCTTCTGGTCAAGCACTTAACTTTGGTAAATCACGCGCCCGTTTTCAAATGGAAGCTAAAACAGGTGTGTTATTCGATGACGTAGCAGGCATCGAAGAAGCCAAAGAAGAACTCCAAGAAGTTGTTACTTTCCTTAAACAGCCAGAACGCTTTACCGCAGTAGGAGCAAAAATTCCTAAAGGTGTGCTGTTAGTAGGGCCTCCAGGTACAGGTAAAACATTACTAGCTAAAGCGATCGCCGGAGAAGCAGGTGTACCCTTCTTCAGCATCTCTGGCTCAGAATTTGTGGAAATGTTTGTAGGCGTGGGCGCTTCCCGTGTGCGAGATTTATTCAAAAAAGCCAAAGAAAACGCACCTTGCTTAGTATTCATTGATGAAATTGATGCTGTTGGACGGCAACGTGGTACTGGTATTGGTGGGGGTAATGATGAGCGTGAACAAACCCTCAACCAGTTACTTACAGAAATGGACGGGTTTGAAGGTAATACAGGGATTATTATCATTGCTGCTACAAACCGTCCCGATGTCTTAGACGCAGCATTGTTACGTCCAGGTAGATTTGATCGACAAGTAATGGTGGATGCACCTGATTTAAAAGGGCGTTTATCTATCCTTGAAGTCCATGCCCGTAATAAAAAAGTTGAGACAGAAGTTTCATTAGAAGCGATCGCCCGCCGCACTCCAGGCTTTACAGGGGCAGATCTCGCCAACCTCCTCAACGAAGCGGCTATTCTCACAGCTAGGCGGCGCAAAGATGCAATTACCATGTTAGAAATCGACGATGCGATTGATCGCGTAGTTGCTGGTATGGAACGTACCCCACTCGTCGATAGCAAAAATAAGCGTTTGATTGCTTATCATGAAATTGGTCATGCCATTATTGGTACTCTCCTTAAACATCACGATCCAGTCCAGAAAGTTACTTTGATTCCTCGTGGACAAGCACAAGGATTAACTTGGTTTACTCCAGCAGAAGAGCAAGGATTAATTTCTAGGGGGCAGTTATTAGCACGCATTAGTGGCGCTTTAGGCGGACGTGCTGCCGAACAAGTAATCTTTGGAGATGCAGAAGTAACTACAGGTGCGGGAGCAGATTTAGAATATATCTCCTCTTTAGCCAGACAAATGGTTACGCGCTTTGGAATGTCAAATTTAGGGCCTGTTTCACTAGAAAACCCCAATTCCGAGGTATTTTTAGGTAGGGAATTAATGTCGCGCTCAGAATATTCTGAGGAAATTTCATCTCGAATTGATGCTCAAGTGCGGGCAATAATAGACCATTGCTACACAGAAGCTTTGCGGCTGATTAGGGAAAATCGACATCTAGTAGATTGTTTAGTAGACATTTTATTAGATAAGGAAACTATAGAGGGTGAAGAGTTCCGTAAGATAGTGACCGAATATACTCAACGAGTGGAAAAACATTTAGCCGTGTAAGCAATTCAGCACTTCTTGTATGAACTTATAAAACCAGTCGCTCTTTTCCCAAACACCCTATTAGCCAAGATCAGGTAGGCTGAGTTTCTTGAATTCAACTCAGCCTGCTTGAATGCGGCTAGGTATTAATTGAGACTTTTGTTAAATATTTTATAAAAATTGTTTACTTTCTCTGGCATCATCCATATATGATGCCAGAGAATGAGTAACTTCCTAGCATGGCTTAACTATTAGGTACTTTAATTTTTAATTAAAGCAGAGGTAGTTCTTAGCTCTGGGTGTCAACTCAGATCTAAAAGATGCTTTGACAAAGACTCAATTTTAAGAGTTTCTCAATTAGAACGCTTAGACCTTGAGGAAAAATCAAAATCAAGATAAATTGGCATTCCTATCATAAGTGCAAAAACTTTGCCTTAGATTTACCATATTTCCCAGAGCAACATTATGCTGCAGCTAGAATCTCAGAAAGACAGAACTAGGATGCCCCAACTTACAAAAACCGCTGTTTTAGTTATTGGCGGTGCTGAAGACAAAGTGCATGGGCGCGAAATCCTACACACCTTTTTTGCACGTGCGGGGGCAGCAGATGCGCGGATTGCAATTTTTCCGTCTGCTTCTAGAGAACCGACAATTATAGGAGATCGCTATCGCAGCATCTTTGAGGAAATGGGCGCTAAGGCAATTAAGGTGCTAGATATACGTGAACGCGAGCAGACTGAAGATCCCCATTTTCAAGAGTACATTCAAGAGTGTACTGGCGTATTTTTAACTGGTGGAGACCAACTAAGGTTGTGTGGACTACTGGCAGATACTCCACTAATCGAAAAAGTGCGGATGCGGGTACATTCAGGTGAAATTACTTTAGCAGGAACCAGTGCGGGTGCAGCCGTAATGGGTCATCACATGATTGCTGGCGGTGGGAGTGGTGAATGTCCCAATCGTTCCTTGGTGGACATGGCAACAGGGTTAGGGATTATCCCAGAAGTGATTGTGGATCAGCACTTTCATAATCGTAATCGCATGAGTAGATTGATGAGTGCGATCGCAGCCCATCCAGACCGCCTGGGTATTGGTATTGATGAAGATACCTGCGCCATGTTTGAGAAAGATGGAATTTTGCAGGTGATGGGCAAAGGCACAGTGACGATCATCGATCCTGGCAAAATGTCTTATACAAATCATGCCGCCGTTAGTGCGACAGATCCGGTTAGCCTGCACAATCTTCAGGTACATATTCTTGGTTATGGCGATCGCTACCACTTACACCAACGATGTATATTTCCCCCAGAAGCGTAACTAAAGATTTGAGTGGGAAAATTGGCGTATTAGGCTAGTAGTTGAATTTTGACTATTTTGTAGTATTCAATTCAAAACTCAATAAACTTCTTGCTCTCAATTAATTATTTTTCTCCTCTCCTCTCCCCTCCTTCCCCCTCCCTCACTGGTGAAGACTAATACCGAAAGTCCTATCACCTTTGGGGTATAATCCAGTTCGCGATCGCTGCTAATCTTGCAGTAAAAAGTTCACCGTGAACAGTTGGGGGGCTTCTGCAAGCTGGAAACTAGAGAATTGGTTCCAGCGATCGCTTAACCTTTAAATTATTATGAAAATACTTAAAATTCAAACGTTACGCGGCCCCAATTATTGGAGTATTAGACGGAACCAACTCGTGGTTATGCGTCTCGATTTAGAAGAACTTGCCGACAAACCATCTAATCAAATTCCTAATTTCTATGAAGGATTAGTGAGAGTATTACCCAGCATAGAAGAACACTTTTGTTCTCCTGGCTGTCGAGGTGGTTTCTTAAGCAGGGTCAAAGAAGGCACAATGATGGGACACATCATTGAACATATTGCCTTAGAACTCCAGACTTTAGCCGGAATGTCAGTGGGGTTTGGTCGTACCCGTGAAACTGCTACACCAGGTATTTATCAAGTAGTAATAGAGTATTTGGATGAGCAAGCTGGTCGCTACGCAGCTAGGGCCTCCGTGCGACTTTGCCAAAGCTTAGTTGATACCGGAAATTATTCCCCAGAGGAATTAGAACAAGACCTCAAGGATTTACGCGAACTCGCAGCAGATTCAGCTTTAGGGCCTAGTACAGAAACAATTGTCAAAGAAGCTGAAGCTAGGGGAATACCCTGGATGCCTCTTAACACTCGTGCCATGATCCAATTAGGTTACGGTGTTTACCACAAGCGGTTACAGGCAACATTAAGTGATTTATCTGGAATTCTTGCTGTAGAGTTAGCTTGCGACAAAGAAGGAACTAAACAAATTCTTCGTGATGCAGGTGTGCCAGTCCCAAGAGGAACTGTAATCCATTACTTGGATGAACTTGAAGAAGCAATTGCCGACGTGGGTGGTTATCCGATTGTAATTAAACCTCTAGATGGTAATCACGGTAGAGGAATCACTATTGACATTAATACTTGGCAGGAAGCAGAAGAAGCTTATGATGCTGCCAGTGTTGCTTCAAAAACCCGCTCTGTCATAGTTGAACGCTACTATACAGGACGTGATCATAGAGTTTTAGTAATCAATGGCAAAGTAGTGGCTGTTGCAGAGCGAGTTCCTGCTCATATTGTGGGTGACGGGAAGTCTACTATTGCAGAATTAATTGAGCAAACGAATAGCGATCCTAATCGTGGAGAAGGACACGATAACGTCCTTACTAAAATTCAATTAGATCGTACTAGCTGGCAGTTGTTGGAAAAACGGGGCTATAACCTAGAAACAATTTTACCTCCAGGTGAAACTTGTTACCTGCGGGCTACCGCAAATTTGAGTACTGGCGGTATTGCTGTAGATCGTACTGATGAACTACATCCAGAGAATGTGTGGCTGTTTTCACGAGTAGCTAAGATTATTGGGCTAGATATTGCTGGGATTGATGTAGTCACTCCTGATATTTCTCAGCCTTTACATCAAGTTGGCGGTGTAATTGTAGAAGTTAATGCTGCCCCTGGATTTCGGATGCACGTTTCGCCTAGTCAGGGTTTACCAAGAAATGTGGCAGCACCTGTGTTAGATATGCTATTCCCGCCTGGTACACCTAGCCGCATTCCGATTATTGCGATTACGGGTACTAATGGTAAAACTACAACGACACGCCTAATTGCCCATATTTATCGCCAAACAGGTAAAACTGTTGGTTATACGACTACAGATGGTATTTACATTAATGAATTTTTAGTAGAAAAAGGTGATACTACTGGCCCACAAAGCGCTCAAGTAATTCTACGCGATCCTACTGTAGAAGTAGCTGTGTTAGAAACTGCTCGTGGAGGTTTACTACGTTCAGGATTAGCGTTTGATCGCTCTAATGTGGGTGTTGTGTTGAATGTTGCTGCCGATCACCTGGGAATTGGTGATATTGACACTATAGAGCAATTAGCTCACCTCAAGAGTGTTGTTGCTGAGACTGTCATGCCTTCTGGCTATGCAGTTATTAACGCTGATGATCCGTTGGTGTCAGCAATGGCAAAGCGTGTGAAAGCGAATATAGCTTATTTCAGCATGAACCCAGAGAATGAATTACTCAAGAAACATATACGCTCTGGTGGGTTAGCTGCTGTATATGAAAATGGCTATCTTTCGATTATGAAAGGAGATTGGACTTTTAGAATTGAACAGGCAGTTAATATACCTTTAACAATGGGTGGTAAGGCGGCATTTATGATCGCCAATGCTTTAGCGGCAAGTTTAGCGGCTTATACCCAAGGCATTTCTATAGATGAGATTCGTAAATCGCTGACTACCTTTCAAGCATCTGTTAACCAAACACCAGGGCGGATGAATTTATTTAATCTGGGGAGTTATCACGCTCTGATAGATTATGCCCACAATCCCCATAGCTACGAGGCTTTGGGTGGTTTTGTCCGCAATTGGAATAGTGGAATGCGGATTGGTGTTATTGGTGGCCCTGGCGATCGCCGTGATGAAGATTTTATTATGCTTGGTAAGCTGGCAGCAGAAATCTTTGACCGGATTATTATCAAAGAAGATCATGACACAAGGGGGCGTACTCGTGGTCAAGCTGCTGAGTTAATCACTCAAGGTATTAAGTTAGAACAGCGCAATTGCCGTTACGAATCTATCTTAGATGAGACTACAGCAATTTCTACTGCTCTGGATGAAGCGCCAGAGGGCAGTTTAGTGGTAGTTTTACCTGAAAGTATTAGCCTTGCTATTAGCTTAATTGAGGCACGTCGTCAGCAATCTGCTAATGGTTATTTGCCAGTTAGTTTGCCCGTTAATGCTGAACAAAGCTTAAAGCCCTAAATAGTTGAATTTGGCTTAATTCACGTAGAACCCCCTCCCCGTCTACAGGCAGGGGGAGTTTTTTGATTTTATAGTAGATTTTTTATGGGTGATATATAGCAGATCCCGTATCAGCTTTTCTCAAAGCCTTTTTTAGTAAGGGTTTCAGAATAGAAAATGTTCTAACCTAACTGGCTACGGCTATCAAATTACCCATTTAGTTAATTATCTTGCTCTGAATCAACTGAATCGGTGTTAGGGTTGTTCAACTCTTTTTTAAAGCCACGTAAGGTTTTACCTAACGCACTCCCGATTTCAGGAATTTTTTTAGGCCCAAAAATTATTAAGGCGGCGATCGCAATTATCCCAACTTCTGGCAATCCTAAACCAAACATACGAATCTCCCTTAAACTCTATCTCAATCAACTATAAACATTTATAGCGGTCAGCACTCAGCTATCTGCACCGTCAGCTTTTTTAAAAGTCAATGTTTACAAGGCTTTTAGAATAGATTTTGTCCTAACTGCCTTGGCGGTTGCTATATCTAGTTAATCGCGCATAATCGCTAATCCTAACCAATTACTCTATCAGCTAACCAATCAAGTTCGGTCTTGGTTAAAGCATATTAGGTTACACAACTCACATTTGTTATGCCCAAATAATTAGTTTAGGTTGTACAGATAGCAGTTTAATTACTACTAATTCTTTTGTAGTTAGATTATTGGCTAAAAAAGTTTGTCCGCCAGCACGTTTACCTAGCTGTTCCTGAATTTCGTAGCGATCGCCTAATACTTCACTAATCATATTAGTGTTTTGTTGTCAATAAATTTTATAGATACTTACATTTGAGGAATCAGCACATAACAAACTGGTATCCTTAATCTATCTAATTATCAGCGTCCTACCGAGGTTCCCGATCAGTAAGAATTCTAGGCAGTGTGATTTTAAACACAAGCTAGATATCTTTCTAGGAATTGTTACTTACTGATAATTGATCATTAATCATTGATAATTGATCATGTCACAAACTTTAAAACCTTCCCTCAGAGAACAGCAACATCCTTTAATTCGTGGGTTAGCTGACTGCATCGAGTCTACCTGGGAACGCTATCTAGATTTAGAACCCTACAATTTACCTGCTGAGTTGGGATATGTGGAGGGGAGACTAGAGGGAGAAAAACTGATCATTGAAAATCGCTGCTATCAGACACCACAGTTTCGCAAACTGCACTTGGAACTAGCAAAAGTGGGAACGATGCTAGATATTTTGCATTGTGTGATGTTTCCCCGTTCAGAATATGATTTACCAATGTTTGGTACGGATTTAGTGGGGGGAAAAGGACAAATTAGTGCGGCGATCGCAGATTTGTCTCCTTTAAGTGCAAATCTCACGCTACCAGACAATTTTAAACAAGCACTTCAAGTACTACCAGTTATCAACTTTTCTCAACCCCGTGAATTACCTGCTTGGGGAGATATTTTTTCGGAGTTTTGCATATTTGTTCGTCCTGGTAATGCTGAAGAAGAAGCACTATTTTTGTCGCGGGTAGAAGAATTTTTAACAATTCATTGTCAAAGTGCGATCGCAGCCCAACCAGTATCTCCAGAAAGACAAGCTGAATTGCTTGCTGGGCAAAAGTACTATTGCACTAAACAGCAGCAAAACGATAAAACTCGTCGCGTATTAGAAAAAGCCTTTGGCTCTGACTGGGCAGATTATTACATGACTACAGTTTTATTTGATTTCGTGGATAGCAATGACCAACCCTGCTATTAAGTTTATTTCCACAAACTTACTTAATCATTTTTATTACTTAGCAAGTGGTCGTTTATTAGTTTTAGTCCTAAAACTCACATTTACACCTTCACTAGATTGCGAAAGCACTAATAATGGAGTTGGCTTTGCCTTTTGATCCCAATCCATTTGTGCAAGCCGACCCTGAATTGTTGGTTGCCAGTTATCATCGTCTTGAGATAAACTCAAAAACTTTTCAATACATTCAACTATCTCGCTAATCGTAGCATTAGTTGATTGTGTAGGTAATTTTGTTAATTTGACTTGAATGCGGAAAAGTACTCTTTGGGTGCGTTTGTTGCCTTGTTCCATTTCATACAAGACATCAAATGTTTCATCTACTTGACGACCAGATGTATTCGCAATCCCAATGACTGCTTGGGAGCCTTCACTAGGGCGAAGTGCCACACTAATAATCTGTTTGACCTTTATTTTTAATTGATTAAGAATCCCAAAATTAAAAACCTCTTCCTCCATTCGCATTCTCAAATAATCAAGGTTAAAATCGCGCGAGTGAACTAAATCGGGGTTGGTTTCCATTTTGCGAATAGTTTCCAACGCCAGTTTTAACTTTTTCTGAATATCTTTATTTTTATAGTCTGCAAGTTGGATTTTTTTATTGAGTTGTTCGACTTGGCGCTTACCATATACAGCTAAACCAATCAAAAGTAACAACAGCGCCCCTGATGTCAACAGCCAAACCTGTCCGGTGGGAAAATTACTAGATGCTGGGGGAGGTTGAGAAGTTTGAGTTTTCTTAACAGGTGCTTGAGCCTTCTTAGCAGGTGCTTGAGCTAATACAGAATTTTCGGAGATAATCTTAATAGTCATAGGTGAGTTGATATATATAGATATCTATATAAATAATTCCCTTTTAAGGATGCTTTCTGATTATTGATACAGTTAATAAGTTATTATATGCCACTATTTCTAATAATAAGGAATCAAGTAAGTCAACCAAATTAAGCTATCATCTTTCATATTAGCTTGGGGTCTAGCTAACCTCCAAGTTTTACCTTCTTTTTGACGTTGTAAGTAAACTTCAAACAAGTTATTCTGCTGAGTGATCTTTTGGTGTGGGAGTTTAGCTATTAGGTTATAAGTTCCCTGAATATGGTATGAAGGTAAATTTTGAATTCTTAGAGGTTGAGTATCAGTGATTTGTAATTGAGTGATTTCAAATCTGAGGGGCGAGGAGTGTAATTGTTGGGTAAACTGATTTTGGGTAAGATGAAGTTGAAGAGCAAGAGCTTTCTCAACAAGCTGTATCCTTGGTACTTGTTCACTAAGACCGCAGGCTGTGAGCATTGCTAACAAAATTATAGTTACAATTAGCCGCACTATCACACTTGCTTTCCCCTGTTCTTAGTAAGTTAACCTAATATCAATTTTAGTCATGGATCATGGGTTATTGGTCATGGGTCATGGGTCATTGATTATTGGTAATTGTTAATTGATAATTGTTAATTGGTAATTGGTCAAACAATGTCAAACAAAACAAGTGGTCTAGATCAACAACTATATAATTATCTACTGTCTGTATCCCTGCGAGAAGCAGATATTCTCCGAGAATTACGGGAAGAGACTGCTCAACATCCTCGTGCTGGTATGCAGATAGCACCAGAACAAGGACAGTTCATGGCGCTGCTGATCCAACTATTGGGAGCTAAGAAAACCCTGGAAGTTGGGGTATTTACGGGTTATAGTTCTCTGTGTGTTGCTTTAGCGTTACCGCCGACTGGAAAAATTGTTGCTTGCGATGTTAGTGAAGAGTATACAGCGATCGCTCGGCGCTATTGGCAAGCGGCTGGAGTCGCTGACAAAATTGATTTACGATTAGCGCCAGCTATCGAAACTTTAGATCAATTGTTGGCTGCTGGGGAAGCAGAAACTTTTGATTTTGCGTTTATTGATGCTGATAAGAGAAATTATCAGGCATATTACGAGCGATCGCTACAGCTAATTCGTCCTGGTGGTTTGATAGCTATTGATAACGTTCTTTGGAGTGGTCGAGTTATTGACTTCGAAGATCGTGACAAGCAAACTCAGGCGATCCGAGATTTCAATCAATACCTGTATCAAGATCACAAAATTAGCTTGAGTTTAGTACCAATTGCAGATGGGTTAACCCTCGCCCTCAAGAAATAATGGGATTTAAGTCTATGGAGTTAGAAATAGAACCTTGATTTTTAAGAGTTTTAATTCGATGCATCAGTTTTAGATAAAACTTTGAACCTGATCGGCTTAAATAAAATATTTTCCTTGTGCTGATCTGGCATAACTGTTTCAGTTAGGGTTGCCCAATCTAAAGCTGCTCCTTCTAATGATGCTCCACTCAAATTTGCACCTGTCAGATCAGCTAGGAATAATCCTGCCCAGTGCAAATCTGCCCACTGTATATTTGCACTTGCTAAATTTGCACCTGTTAAATCTGCCACCATCAAGTTGGCATAGCTGAGATTTGCTCTTTCTAAGCCAGCAGCGCTGAGGTTGGCACGTTCAAGACAAGCTGCTTTAAGATTTGCATCATTAAGATTAGCTCCACTTAGGTCAAAATCTCGGAGATCTGCACGAGTCAAATTAGGCTTGATTTCAGGATTTTGTTCACGCCACTGATTCCAAAGTTGTACTCCAAGCTTTAGCTGCTCCAGATGTTGCAAGTTTGCCATTAAAAGTCACCTTTTTATTATTTTTAATATCAGAGAATATTTTCAATACTCTTCTATTACTTAATTCAGTCATAACTTAGTTTTAGACTAATTAGCTGACGAAGTAACTTAGCTTATAAATAATTAACTTATTAGTGATGAAAGTTCATCTATCATTGTTAACTTTCCTTTACACGCGGCGTGTAGCAAACGGTTAACACGTAAATAACCAGAGCTTGGTAGCCCGGATCTTTTAAGTCGGGGCGGAAAAGCGACATTGCGGCTTAAGCCGCAGTATTTCCTTCTAGTGTCGCGCATGATGTGGATCATTGATGTACGCCATCACATGAGACGTGCTGACTTTTCCCGATGTGTCATAGAAATAGCTTCTAGTCCAAAGGGATGGAAGTTTTTTAAGGTGTGGAAACTCGTCTCTCAACAATTTAGAACTGCGCCCCTTAAAAGCCCTAGCAACCTCGCAGATAGGGGTTTGCTCATCATACTCAACAAGTAGATGAACATGGTCTGGTGCAATTTCTTTAGCCTTAATAATCCATTTTTTGTCATTAGCAACTGAATCTAGGATTGCAGATAGTCGAGTTTTTACGTCTCCTATCAAAACTGATTTTCTACGCTTAGGTATCCAAACAAGGTGAACTGTGGCTAATCCGACAGAATGGTTGCTATGCCTATATCCTGTAGAATCTTTTCTCATTCTTTTGGTTGATAAGTTGACAGCCATCTACCAAAAAAATTAACATTAGAGATGCAAACAGTCAATTATTTATCAACAAAAGAGGTGCTGTTATTGTTTGGATGTCAGCAGATTTTAATCAAGTCAAACAAAGACACGCAGGCAATTCTTGAATATCTTTGTTCTGAGTCAAACGACTTGTACAACTGCGCTGTTTACTATGCTCGTCAGATTTGGTTTAAAACTGGAAAAATTGTTAGCGGTTTCGACCTGATGGCTGAAATGAAAACGAATCGTCATTTTAATGCAGGCTACGCAAGCTCGATGCAGCAAACTTGCATTAATGTTGGTGAAGCTTTTAAGTCGTTTAAGCAGCTTTTATCTAAAGCTAAGAAGGGGGAGTTAGAACAGAAACCAAAACCACCAAAGTACCGAAAGTCAGGGGGATTATTCACAGTTACCTACCCAAAACGATGGCTTAAGTTGAATGAGGGAATGATTCGGTTCCCGTTAGGTAATCAGGTAAAAGCATGGTTTGGAATTAGTGAATTCTTTTTACCAATGCCATCCAACCTTGATTGGAAAGCAATTAGAGAGATTCGAGTTCTTCCGAGAAATGGCGTATTCTACGCTGAGTTTGTCTATTTAATGCAGGCAGAGTCCTATCAAATAGACCCGTCAAAAGCACTTGGATTAGACCCAGGTTTAAATAATTGGCTAACTTGCGTTAGTACTACAGGTGATAGCTTCATCGTTGATGGCAAGGAACTTAAGGCGTTAAATCAGTGGTACAACAAACAAATCTCAACAATGAAGGACGGAAGATCTCAAGGATTTTGGTCTAGGACTTTGGCACAAATCACTGAAAAACGTAATCGCCAGATGCGTGATGCTGTAAATAAAGCGTCTCGAATTGTTATTAATTACTGCCTAAAAAACGGTATTGGGTTAATTGTATTTGGCTGGAACAAAGGGCAAAAAGATTCTGCCAATATGGGAGCTAAGACAAATCAGAAATTCGTCTCTGTTCCTACGGCACACCTGAAAGATAGAATTGCTCAGTTGTGCGAACAATATGGAATTCGGTTTGAAGAAACCGAAGAGTCTTATACTTCCAAAGCAAGTTTCCTCGACAACGATGAACTCCCAAAATATGGTGAAAAACCCAATGAATGGAAGTCATCGGGCAAACGAGTAAAACGTGGATTGTTTCGCACTGCAACCTTTGGTTACATCAACGCGGATTGTAACGGGGCAGCGAATATCCTTCGCAAAGTAAAGGGAAAGCTTGGACTCGATCTAAGTAGACTTACTAGAGGCGTTTTGACAGCGCCCATTCGGATTAGACTTTGGTCTATCTGATGCAAGAATCTGCGTCTCTTTAGAGCGCAGAGTGTCAAAGCATTCTTCATCAGGGCTAAGAGTCTCTTCTAATATGACAGCCATTAGTCCATAACGATCAGCCAGAGTGATGTAACCAGAGGTACTGACATCAGCATATAAATCACCAATAGCACCAGGAATTAGATTAATTTGTAACTGCATCACTACCTGGCTGAACTCGATGCTTCTAATATCGGCTAAAATTTCTTGGCTAGGGGTGATTTGACTGTTGAAGTTTTGGTGATCCCGCAACGGGTCTGGAGTGATATTTTTCTAAGTTAAACGTGATTGCATCATTGAAAAATTGTGACTGCTTGAGAGCTATATGGGTGACGGGGATCACACTTGTCATGCTGAAATTAGTACAATTAGAAAGGTATGTAATACAGGGCGATCGCTCTCACTCTAAATATTAGCATTATCTCTCAAGGTAGAGAAATAACTATCTTCACTACACTTCTTTGGTTTGAATAACTCAGAAGTATGATATTCAGGAAGATATCTTAAGTAGGATGGACATATTGTAAAAAATGTAACCATAATATCTTTTAAAATTTGGTATTTCAAAAGCAAGAACTATAAGTAAGGAGCTTATATGAAATACACTTTTGAGCTATTAGGTGTTTCTCCAATTCTTTACTTCTTTAACCAACAGCAAGAACTGATCCTGAAGCATCCTCATACAGGAGTTGAGTACTTAGGCAGCTTCAAATGTACTCTTGATGCTTTTATCGCATCAGTAGAGACAGTACCATCTAAAACGGATTGGAACTTTGATGAAGTTATAGATACTATGGTTAATTTTTGGCTAAATAACTCAGATCTCATTCAATTTTGGAAAACAAGATTAGATGATGCTGGGAAAGAAAGTTTATTAGTTGCCAGGGTTGCTGATCTTAAGGGATTACGCAATCAGTTAGAATACTTAGTGGAATAAATCAAAGCGATTAACGCTTTAGTTGTCAATTTTAAGTTTTTTAGATTTAACACGCAAATCTTTTGATTTGTCAAAAAGGAGTTTGCCTTTGATGGACATCGTAGTTGAAAACCAACCTAGTCAGGAAACATTAGCACAGCTAGGTGTCCTAAAACGGCAGATTTGGCAAAAGGAAGTTTCAGAATTTTCTTGGTATTACGACACACAAGAAACTTGTTATTTTCTTACAGGCGACGTAATCGTAACACCTGAAGGTGGTCAGCCTGTAAGGATGGGAAAAGGTGATTTAGTGACATTTCCTGCTGGGATGTCATGCACTTGGCAGATTTTGAGTGATGTTAAGAAGCATTATCTGTTTGATTAGACTTCTTGCATAAGTGCAGAAAAGTGGTTCTTCCATCTGCGTCTATCTGTTTACATCTGCGATAAAAAAAATTCTTTGTGATTTTTGCTCATTGATTTTAGGGCGAGTTTAATTGAGATTCAACTAAAATACCTTTTCGGTTTTGTGAACCCGCCCCTACAATAAGATTTATCAGCATAAGTACGGGAGAGCCAAACTGAGGGGCTTACTGAATCATGAGCTTGATAACTTGCAGCAAGGGTCATCAAAACCCAGAGGGGTCACGTTTTTGTACTTTATGCGGTGAACCACTAGCAGAACAGAATGTTTTTGCAGGGGGTATAAATACTGGTTTGAGGGGGGGAACACGCCTGCGCGATCGCTATATAATTAAATATCAGCTAGGTCAAGGCGGTTTTGGTAGAACCTACTTAGCAGAAGATACTGGTCGGTTTAATGAATTAATTGTCCTGAAAGAATTAATGCCAACAGGACAAGGTACTTATGCTTTGCAAAAAGCTGAGGAGTTGTTTCAACGAGAAGCAGCAATTCTGCATAAACTTCGACATCCCCAAATACCTAAGTTTTGGGAAATATTTCGCGATCGCAAAGGTTTGTTTTTAGTTCAAGATTATATTGAAGGTAAAACCTATCAAGATTTATTAAGTGAACGGATAGATAATGGTCAATGTTTTAGCGAAGTCGAAATTATTGAATTATTACAGCAACTTTTGCCTGTTTTAAGTTATCTGCATCAACAAGGTGTAATTCATCGCGATATTTCTCCAGATAATATTATCCGCCGACAGCAAGACGGATTACCTTTATTAATAGATTTTGGTGGTGTTAAACAAACTGCTATTGATGTTGCTACTCAATTTGCAGCAGAAAAATGGGGTGGTAGCGGTACTCGTTTAGGTAAAAGTGGTTATGCTCCTGATGAGCAGATGAGATTAGGATCTGTCGCACCCCATAGTGATTTATATGCTTTAGGTGTGACAACAATTGTATTAATGACAGGTAAACTACCCCAAGAATTATTTGATGCACATACAATGAATTGGGTGTGGAACCGTCAGCTAAATTTAAGTTCTAATTTTAATAAAATTATACAGCGAATGTTAGCGCAAAGACCTTCTGAGCGTTTTCAATCTGCCGAAGAAATTTTACAACAGTTACCAGCAATTTCAACTGTACCAGAAACGCGATTACAACCTATTTCAACTCAGCACCAAAAAACCAGTAAAAATGATGACTTTGTTACTCCTAACCCTGCACTTATAAATACTTCTGGTCAAGGACACTTATTAGATAATGCTGTTGAAATTCCAGATGAAATTGTTGGTTGGAATTGGGGCGCGTTTATGTTACCTGGGTTTTGGTGTTTGACAAATCGTGTTTGGATTGGTTTGCTTTCTTGGCTAGATTTATCTGTAATTACTTGCGGTGTACCAACAATAACTATCTCAATATTACTAGGTATTAAAGGTAATGAATGGGCATGGAAAAGTCGCAGATGGCAAAGTGTTAAAGCTTTTAAAAGACATCAAAGATTTTGGGCGATCGCAGGCTTTATTTTTTGGGCATTATTCTTAACCCTAATCGTAGGTGTAATTTTGATTTTAATTGTGTTCCTCCCGCAGATGTGGTAATTCTGTACTTAACCAACTTGCAATTTACTTTACCTTACTTTTTCTGGCTTTTGACTCCTGAGTTCTTAGGCTCAAATCTTCCTATTGTGCAAAAATCTACAGAATTTATTGATAAATAATAAAATCTTAAGTTATTTAAAAAACCTGAAAAAATCAAGCCAATTTTTGCTGCACAAGCTATTGTAAGTAATGTGCATTAAATCTTATGGATTTCTATGGTATTAGATATCAAAAAATTTTTTCAGGCTACTAATCCTAGTAAAACATTGGTAGCCGACAATACAGAGGATCAGAAATATTATATTGATTTTTCCTCGGTGCGGGGTGGGAAGATTATTGAGGAAATTAAGGATAATATTAGTTTTTTTTCACCGGATGACCCTACCTGTGTGTTATTCACGGGACATATTGGTTGTGGTAAATCTACAGAGTTACTGCGGCTAAAATCTGCTCTGGAAGGGGAAGGTTTTCATGTGGTGTATTTTGAATCTAGTGAAGATTTGGAGATGGCGGATGTAGATATCGGGGATGTGTTGTTAGCGATCGCGCGGCGTATTACTCAAAGTTTAGACACAATTAAGCTCGATGAACCCAAAGGGCTGAAAGATTTGTTACAAGGTGCTGCTAAACTCTTGCAAACTGAGATAGAACTTGGCGCTGAGGCGAGTGTTCCTGGTGTTGGTAAGATTTCGGCGAATACTACAGGTAAGTATTCTGTAGAAGCGGGTTTACCTGGAGTTGGGAAATTAACCGCTAGTAACGATCAGGGTGTTGCTTTAGCTTTGGGTATTGGTAAGATTACGGCTAAAGCTAAGAGTGATTCTACTCTGCGTGAGCGATTAAATCAATATTTGGGGCCACAAAAAAGCAAGTTGTTAGAAGCGATTAATCAGGAATTAATCGAACCTGCGATCGCCAAACTGAAACAGCAGGGTAGAAATGGGTTAGTTGTAATTGTTGATAACTTAGATCGCATTGATAACCGCCAAAAGTCGTGGGGTCGTCCGCAGCAAGAATATTTATTTGTGGATCAAAGCGAGTATTTAACTAAGTTGCGTTGTCATCTAGTTTATACGATGCCGTTGTCGCTGAAGTTTTCTAATGATTATGGTAATTTGACGCAACGGTTTCCAGAAGATCCGAAAGTGTTACCGATGGTTCCGATATATTTAGCAGATGGTGGCGAATGTGCTGAAGGTATGGCATTATTGCGACAGATGGTATTAGCAAGAGCGTTTCCTAATTTGGAAGAATGCGATCGCCTGCAAGAAATACCGAAACTTTTTGATAGTCCTGAAACCTTAGATCGCTTGTGTTATATGAGTGGCGGACACCCCCGTGACTTATTGCGCTTGTTGAATGACTGGATTAAAAAACAACGACAAACGCCCCTCACTCGCCAAACTTTAGAAGACTTAATTCGCAACCGTCGCAACGAAATGACCTTACCTATTTCTGCGGATGAGTGGGAATTATTGCGAGAAGTTAAGCAACGCAAAAAAGTAAGTGGCGATCAAGCTTATCAAACTTTAATCCGCAGTCGGTTAGTTTTTGAATACCGTTATGGCGGTGAGTCTTGGTTTGATGTTAATCCTATTTTGGCAGATGCTAAGGAGTTATTGTAGAAAACCTAACCCCCCAGCCCCCTTCCCTACCAGGGAAGGGGGAATAAGAAATTCTCTCCTTTATTTCCCCATCTTTTGATTTTTATCTCACAACAATAAACCATCTGTACTGGATGCTATGGGCGATCTAAAACGTAGCATCATTAAAGGAAATTAATTGAAGCCCCTCTCCTTGTAGGAGAGGGGTTTGGGGAGAGGTCAAACACAACTTAAATTTCCCACCTTATATATATGACCGAATTTGAACTCAGTATTAATAATCAAAACGCCTTAGAAGAACTCGCCTGGGAAATCTCCGCTTCTGAGGGAGAATTTAAACTTATTTTAGTGCGTTGTAATTATGTGGAATTAAAAACCCAACTTGCTGCGCGTTTACAAAAAGATTGTGAAATACCAATAAAGTTCTTAGATTTACAAGCATCAGAAAGCACTCTTTTCGCCAGTATTAAATCCCAATTAGGAGATGAACAACCAGCCGCTTTGATGGTGTTTGGATTAGAAACAGTGCGCGACTTAGATCAAGTCTTGGCTGCTACTAATCAAGTACGGGAGGAATTTCGCAAGTATTTTAATTTCCCTGTAGTTTTATGGATAAATGATGCCATATTCAAAAAACTGGCGCGACTAGCACCGGATTTTGAAAGTTGGGGGACAACGGTAGTTTTTACTCTTTCTCAAGAGCAATTAATTAATATTCTGCGTGGCAAAGCCAAACAACTTTTTAATCATCAGTTAATTTTATCGGAAAAAGATTGTTTAGAGCTACAAGCCGAATTGATTGCAGCCCAAACAGATTTACGGATTGACCCAGCAAATATTGATTTAGAAATTCAGGCTGGCTTAGAGTCTTTATTAGGCTTTGTTAACCAAGCTACTAACCAAACTGATACGGCAATTCAACATTATCAGCAAGCTATAAAACTGTGGCTGCAACTTAATGATTTAGTACGGCAAGGTTATATATTTTGTGACATCACTTATTGTTATTATAGTAAAGCGTTTCGGCATAAAGATAAGAATCATCTTGATTGGCAAGCAACGAAAGATTATTTGCAAAAATGTATTCAGGCTTGGGAACAAGCTAACCGATGGGATTTGATTGCTAATTCGATTAGTGGGTTAGGGAAAATTCTCAGTGATTTACAAGATTGGGAAAAATTAGCAACTTTAGTAAATCAGGTTTTACCTATTCATCAATCCCATAATCAACAAATTGAATTATCTCAGGATTATGGATTTTTAGCAGAAATTGCTTTAGCGCAAGGGAAATGGAAGAAGGCTCAAAATCTAGCTCAGACGGCAATAAAAATTATAGCAGATGTTAAACCGAATGTAAATATTGAAAATAATAAAAAATTACTAGAACAATCTCAAAGTTTATCTTGGTTTATTTTAGGTAAGGCGCAGCAAAATTTACAGCAACCACAAGCAGCAATTGAAAGATTAGAAGCTGCATTAGAAATTGCTGATTCTGAGTATGACCCGCAGTTTTATCTGGATATACTCAGTAATTTGCAAAAGCTTTACTATCAGCACGGTGATTACCTCAAAGCATTTGAATTTAAGCAATATCAGCGCTCTATTGAGCAACAGTATGGGTTACGGGCGTTTGTGGGTGCAGGTTGGATTAAACCGCAGCGCCAAGCAAAGTTATTTAGGATGTTGGAGAGTGCATCCTTAAATGTAACAGCAAACTATGAAAATGTTGCTTCTGAGATCACGGCATCGAGACGTAGTTTAGATGTAGAAAGATTGATTGAAAGAATCGGTCGCCCTGATTATAAATTTATTGTAATTCATGGACAATCAGGAGTAGGTAAAAGTTCTTTAGTTAGTGGCGGGTTAGTGCCAACCCTTAAGCGCAAAGCTAGTGGAATGCAGGATTTTTTACCTGTGTTGATGCGCTATTACACTAACTGGATTGAGGAGTTAGGAAATTTACTTAAAGTTGCACTGGCAGAGAAGCAAGTTAATTTAACTAATGCCTTAGATTCTCCTACAGCTATTTTAGAACAGTTGCAAGTAGCTGAACAGTATAATTTACGACCAGTTATCATCTTCGATCAATTTGAGGAATTTTTCTTTGTATATCCCGAATTAAAGCAAAGGCGGAGATTTTTTGAGTTTCTTGGGGAGTGTCTAAATATATTACCTGTGAAGGTAGTTTTGTCCTTGCGCGAAGATTACGTTCATTATTTGCTGGAGTGTAATAGTATGCCCAGCATGAAAATTATTGATAATGATATTCTCAGCAAAAATGTACTTTATCAGTTAGGTAATTTTTCTGTAGATGATACAGCAGCAATTATTAAACGGTTGACAGAAAAAGCTAATTTTATCTTGGAGGCGAATTTAATTAATAAAATAGTTCAAGATTTAGCTGGAGAATTACAATCTGTCCGTCCAATTGAATTACAGGTAGTAGGGGCGCAACTGCAAACAGAAAATATTACTACTTTAGCGCAGTACCAAATTTTAGGAGAAAATGCGAAAGAAGAATTGGTTAAGCGTTATTTAGCAGAAGTAGTTGCTGACTGTGGCGCGGAAAATCAGAAGGCGGCAGAATTAATTTTATATTTATTGACTGATGAAAAAGGCACTCGTCCCTTAAGGACTCGTGATGAGTTGGTACGAGATTTGCAAGCGTTGGCGGCAGATTTTGCTACAGAAGTACATAAATTAGATTTGGCATTAAAGATCTTTGTCACTTCGGGTTTAGTAGTGTTGTTACCAGAAAATCCCAACGACCGTTATCAGTTGGTACATGATTATTTAGCTGTATTTATTCGCCAGCAACAGGAACCAACGTTAAAAGAGTTGATGGTGGAATTAGAGGAGGAGAGAAGGCAAAGAAAACAAAGTGAAGAAAATTTTCAACAGTTAAAAGAGTTAATGGTGAAACTCGAGGAGGAGACAAGACAACGCCAACAAAGTGAAGAAAATCTCCAGCGTTTTTTAAAACGTGCTTTTTTGGGTTCAGTAGCAGCAGGGTTGCTGTTAGCGATTTTAGCTGGTGTATCAGTTAAATTTGCCTTTGATGCCGAAGAACAGAGAAAACAAGCAGAAATGCAAAGTAAACGGGCAGCAATTAGCGAAATTAATGCTTTAAGTAACTCCTCAGAAGCTTTATTTAGTACAAGGCAAAATTTTGATGCACTAATAGAAAGTGTCAAAGCAGGAGAAAAACTAAAAAATGTCTCTTGGGCTGCAACAGATGCTCAAGTTAAAACCATAGCTACTCTCCGGCAAGCTGTGTATGGAGTGCAGGACTATAACACTATTGAAGGGCATAGCAGTGCGGTCAATAGCGTGGCATTTAGTTCTGACGGCAAGACGATTGCTTCCGCAAGTGATGACAACAAGGTGAAACTGTGGAAACTTGATGGCACACCTTTAAAAACTCTCACGGGGCATAATAGTTATATTAATAGCGTGGCATTCAGCCCTGACGGTAATACGATTGCTTCCGCTAGTGCCGACAGCACTGTGAAAGTGTGGAAATTTGATGGTACACCTTTAAAAACTCTCACTGGACATAGCAGTGCGGTCAATAGCGTGGCATTCAGTTCTGACGGCAAGACGATTGCTTCCGCAAGTGATGACAACAAGGTGAAACTATGGAAACTCGATGGCACACCTTTAAAAACTCTCAATGGGCATAATAGTTATGTTAATAGCGTGGCATTCAGTCCTGATGGCAAAACGATTGCTTCTGCTAGTGCCGACAGCACGGTGAAAGTGTGGAAACTTGATGGTACACCTTTCAAAACTCTCACTGGGCATAGCTATAGTGTCAATAGCGTGGCATTTAGTCCTGATGGGAAGACGATTGCTTCTGCTAGTGTCGACGACACCGTGAGACTGTGGAAACTTGATGGCACACCTTTAAAAACCCTCACAGAGCATAGTAGCGATGCTGTCAATAGCGTGACATTTAGTCCTGATGGTAAGACGATTGCTTCTGCAAATGGGGACAAGAGGGTAATTTTATGGAATTTCGATTTGGATAATTTATTAACAAAAAGCTGTAACTGGTTGCATGATTATCTAGCTACCCATCCAGTCAAATTAGCAGAATTAGAATCATGTCAAAAGATACTAAAAATGGCGAAACCTGCCCCAAGTTTAGTATCAAAGGGTGAGGCATTAGGCAAGTAATGGTGATTTCCTAGATGCTAGGGATAAATTTCAAGCAGCACTAAAACTAGATAAGTAAGTCAAGGCAGTTAAGTTTATTACCGCCCAGTCCCAAAATTTAAAGAGGGGGAGTTTTTTGTTTGATGTTTTTTAATGTGCAGCTAGTTAGCAATTGTTATTGCCCATAAATTTATGGCTGAAGAGGGCATATATGGGCGCACCTTTTTCATTATTCATATAATAGGTCAAGTCGGGAAAATTTGCAAGATAAACCTAACCCCCTAGCCCCCTGCCCTAATAGGGAAGGGGGAACTAGAAAGCCCCTCCCATATTAGGGCAGGGGTTGGGGAGAGGTTTTTCAACTTACTTGTTGCTGAAGTAATTGCTGCTTTTCTGCTACCTGTCTACCAAACACATCAGCGATTAAAGGACTAGCCAAACAAGTCACAATAATATATACAATAATTCCATTAAAAATCCCCTCATTCAATATCCCCGCATTTTTCCCAAATAATGCCACGACTAATACTAATGCTGCGCGAGACATGGTGAGGCTAAACATCACCATGATTTCAGCCAATGAATATTTATATAATTGCCCTGCAATTAAAGCTGCTAAAAACTTCGCTCCAACAGCACCAATAATTATCAATAAAGCAATGCCTAAATTTTGTGGATGAGTAAATAAAACACGGGGATTAGATAACACGCCTACAGAAATCATAAATGCTGGAATAAATAAGCTATTGCCAACAAATTCAATTTGTTTCATTAATTGGCTAGTGAGAGGAATTAATGAATTTAATGCTAGTCCCGCAATAAATGCGCCTACTATGGAATCAATACCTAATAATAAAGTGGCGCTGGCTGTAATAAATAAGCAGGTTAGTACAAAAATATATTGATTGTTTAAGTTATCAGATGGGGGTTGTATGGGTTGAAGAGAACCTCTCCCCCCTGCCCCCTCTCCGTTAACGGAGAGGGGGGGTAAGATAGGATTTTGAATAATAATTTTTTGTCCGATTTTGGGGATTACCCAAAAGCATAAAAATGCTAATATTGGTAGAAAAATTAATAATTTAATCCATAGCCAGATGCCGACACTGCCACCTGCAAATGCTTGGACAATTGATAAACCTACCAGCGTAAAAATAGAAGTAACAATTGATCCACCAACTGCCACGCCTACGGCTTCTTGCTGGACAATTCCTAACCTGGTCATAATCGGATAAGAAACTAAGGTGTGAGGCGAGTAAAGAATACCTAAAAGTAAGCTGGATAATATTGTGCCTGTTAACCAATAACCGGATAAGATGCCTACAGTTAGGGGAATGCCAAAAGTTAGGCAGCCGAAAAAGAGCGATCGCACTCCCAGTCGTTTAAAATTTTTTAAATCCATCTGCAAGCCTGCTAACAACATAATGTAAAGCAAGCCGATTTTTTCAAGTAAAATTAATTGGGCATCTCGTGAGATAATACCAAGAACGTTATTGCCTAGGATTGTCCCTAGAATTATCAGGACTACTAATTGAGGTAGTTTTAGGAGTTGGGATAGAAAGGGTGCGATCGCAATAATCAACAGCACCACACAAAAAATATAAACAGGCTCGGTTAAAGGTAAACTAACACTGCTACCATTACTAATTGGTGTTGTAGTTATAAATAGCATTATTTAAAATTGAGTTTTTAGAAGTGATAATATTAATCCACACTTTCAGCAATAAATTTTCCTAAAAGTAGCAGAAAATTAATAATTTTAATTTGAGATCGGGGCGGGTTTATATATATCAATGGTGTGTCGGTATAGCTGGTTGTGCAACCCGCCCCTACAAGTGATGGCTTTACTCCTCCCTCCTCCCTTCTCTCTCCCTACAACCACTGCCCACCATTAAACCGCGATCGAGGGAATAAAATCCGCATAACAGTTTGAGAAGCAGTATAAACAGCCAACCAAACTACGCTGTAGTGGACAACAAACCACTTTAAAGGTAAATTTTCAGGATGGATACCTGGTACACCAAGAACCTTTACCAGCAACACCACAAACACCGCTTCCCAAATACCTGCCAACAATTGAAAAACACCAGGCCAATCAGAATCCCAGCGCAATGTCTGGAAGTAATGATAAAGAACGTCCCAACCTATGCCAAATAAAGCTATATAAATTAGTACTAAAAAATAAACTGAACTACTGGGAGCAATAATTCCTAGATAAAAAGGCAAAGTTACTAAGCTACCTACTGTAGCAAGTAGTAGCAATCGAGTTTGCCAACGACCCAAAAGAGTAGGAGTCATTTGATGTTTGAGTAGTCCGAACTAAAGGTATTCTATTCTAGAAACCTCTCGTGGGTAAAATCACTACAAAACCGACAGACCGTGCAGGTTTTGTCGTAACTAATGACTTCGTGCAATGCTTAAATAGCGTCTACCTATGAAACAAGGTTCACATCTACCTAATCGGTTCTTTTCGGTGCAGCTTAACCGATTACCCCTAGTCACTCGACGTTGCGCGGCGTGTTTGGTGGAAATATCCCTGGTTGCTGTGAGTGCTTTAATTCCCTATGGAATTGGCTTGGATGCGAAAAACCATTCAACTACAGGCCTAGTTCCTCTCAATCCCTTAGTAATAACCGCCAAAAAAGCAATTGCTCAAACATTAGGGATTCCTTTGCGGCGGCAGGGTATACCTCAAGTTCCACCACTGACAAATCTTTTTTGGTGTGGAGCATTAGTAGCACCGCTAGTAGTTGTAAGCTGGCAATTATATTTATTAGGGAAAACAGGTCAAACACTTCCTAAACGTTGGTTTGGGGTAGTCGTGGTCAGAAAGTCTGGCGCACCTCCAGGTTTAATAAAAGTATTGATCCGTGAAATATTAGGTTTCAGTTTCCTACCCCTAGAAGTTGCGTACTTAATTTGGCGGTTCACAGGCGCATTTCCAGATCTAGGAATTTTACAAGGGTTAGGTGGGTTAACTGTTTTAGGGGAAAATGCGACATTATTTTTTAATCCCGATCGCCGCGCTATCCACGACCGTTTAGCTGGAACCTTTGTTCTCAATGCTAATCAGTATGGTTTACCTTATATAGAACGTAGCCAAAAAGTCCAACCTTTACGGCAGGAAAAGTCTTTTAAGGTAGAAGTATCTAGCAATTGGGCAAAGCCTAATCCAACCGTAAGTAACAAACCTAAACTTTATCAAAAAGTAACTACGATTGTTTTTAGCTCACCCTTTCGCTTTTCAGAGTGGCGATTTTGGGATTGGATACGACAACACCCTGGTATGACCCTGCTGATTGCCAGTGGTACAGGTACAGTGCTGGTGCTAGGAAGTTTTATTGGTATTCAAGTTTATATCCAAAATCAGGTGAGTCGGCGGGTATTTAATGAGCAAAAAAACCAAGTATTTTTAACGTTAGTCAAGCAATTAACTACTACTGATGTTAATGCTACCGCTGAACGACGAGCGGCAATTGTAGCGTTAGCAACCGTCAAAGATCCGCGTTCTCTTGACTTTTTAGCAGATTTGTTATCTCAGGAAAAAACAGAGGAACTAATTGATACAATTGGGCAATCATTTGTGAGTAATGGTTCCCAGGCTTTGCCAGACTTGCAACGGCTAAATCAATCCCTGACTAATGATTTAAAGGCACGAAATCAAAACAACGAAGAAGAGCAACGATTGATTGTTCTGCGGCTAAGGGCAACTCAGAGTGCGATCGCTAAAATTCTCACCCTCTACAATGATCAAGTTCATGATTCTGACCTGAGTCGGATTGACCTGAGTTCATCTACCACTGGTTTTGCACCTTTCAACCTAATTTTAGATAAAGCTGATTTGTCTGGAATTAACTTTAAAGGTGCAAACCTGGCAAATGCCAGTTTACGCGGTAGCAAATTCTACAACTTTGGTCAGGACAAACGCTTTGGTACATTCGATGATGCGATCGCTGATTTGAGTGGGGCAGATTTAAAACAAGCAAATCTTACGGGTGCTGACCTCACTCATGTATCCATGAATCGTACTAGCATGATCCGAGCCATTCTTGACGGTTCCAACCTGTCTTACGCTCAATTAACAGGAGCCAACATGAGCAATTCTCAGTTAATTGGTGCCAATTTAAATCAAACAGTGTTAGAAGATGCTAACTTAAGCGCGTCTAATTTGGCTAATGCTAACCTGATGCAAGCTAACCTCCAAAACGCTAACTTAAGTTCTGCTAAATTAGTGGGAATTAATCTCACAAATGCCCAGTTACAAAATGCTAATTTGCAGAATACCGATTTAAGCAATGCAGATTTGCGTGGTGCGAACATTGCGGGGGCAAATTTCCAGGGGGCGATCTTTGCTGCTTCAGAATTTTATCAGCCTGATAACTTGATTGAACGTCCAACCACCACAGATTCAGCCGCCCGTCTCCAAGGAGTTGATTTTTCCCAAGCTAAAAATTTAGATAGTCAGCAAATTACGATGATTTGTAGCCGAGGAGGGGTTCATCCTCAATGTCCCTGATTCACTAGATAGCACTCAGCCGTCAGCTATCAGCTATCAGTTTTTTAAAAGCCAATCTTGCCAAGGGTTTCATATTGGTAGCTTAATAGTTGGTATAGCAATGAAAGTAAAGCGATTGACAAGTTGTAGGAGTAAAACTTAGTCAGACCAAGGAAAATACAAAAGCTGACGGCTGACTGCTATAAATAATTGAGGTTGAGGAGTAAATCAATGCAGTGTCTTCAAAATTTATTTTCAAAAGTGAAAGGTATTACCCTAGCTCAGATAGTTTTAATAAGTATTGCTTTCAATCCCCAATTAGCATCTGCTCAGGCTGCGTATGGTAGTTACGTAGGTGCGGGTGTTAGTTTGGGCTTGAATGATTCCAATGGAGAAGGTCGCCAGCTTGGGGGAGTAATTGCTGCACGTTATAAATTGCAAGAAATTCCTTTTTCGGTGAGAACACAAGCTTTAATTAGTGGCTCTAGTTCGGCGATTGTGCCGACAGTTTCTTATGATTATCCGATCAATTGGCAAACTGATGCGTATTTGGGGGCGGGTCTTGTACTTCCAGTTGGCGATCGCGCTACGCCTGTAGGAGATAAAACCAGCTTTGCTCTACAACCTGGGGTAGATTACTCTCTCCCTAATAGCAATACGGTAGTTTTTGGGAATGCTATTTTTGCTTTTGATGCTTACCGTAATGGGGGTGGAACAGCAATTTCAGTTCAAGGCGGAGTTGGTGTAAGGTTTTGACAATTAACAATTATCAATTAACAATTAAGACCTATAACTAGAGCCATCACGGGAGATATAACTTTTTATTAACTCAACCGTATTGCCTCAAATTTGTTAATTCAAAACATACGCATAAAACCCAGTGAATTTTATAGTCACAGTACATCCATTGAACGCGTATTGTTTGGCGTAAGTCCTAGTAATTGATAATTGTTAATTGATAATTGTTAATTGATAATTGTTAATTGTTAACTACTTTTAAGCGTCGGGTAACAATCGTTACGCCATCTGCCCGAATTAACACTGCTGACACCCAATAATTTCCTAGTTTGCGGGGTGCTTTACCAACCTTAAAAATACCACCCGCAGCTAGTGGCTCTAGCTCATAAGACTTGGGCTGAGTATAGGCAGTTGTACGCACCTGATCTTCTACAGCAGCGCCGAGTAGCACATCGTCTCCGATTGGTTCTTTGACGATCGCTTCAAAGTTATACTGTTGACCAGGGCGTACTTGCTCTGGCAAATTTACCTCTACAGTAGGAGGTTTTTTCCCAGTTGACAGTTGAGTACGTTCTGACAAAATTTCTTGTCGAACTATTTTGCCATTACTGAAATGCTGGCGCGATCGCATTGTGCCATCAAATTTCATATTTCTGCCGTCGCGCTGCTGGCTCCCAGTAATATAAGTTAATGTTTCGGCAACAAAGCCATTCCCCTGTGGCTGCCAAGATTGCAATTCCGTGCGGTAGTTGAGTTGGGGATAACGTTGCCACAGTTGAGTTAAGCCTTTTTCTACAGCAGTACGATTTAAGCCATCAGAGTTAGTAAAAGTTGGGCTATAAAATCCCATCACAGCTTTAACTTCGTGACGATTGGCTGCGGTTTCAACTTGCGTCAAAAGGTTTTTGAGTTGTGTAGGGGCAGTTGCAGGAGTTTCTGCCCAAACGCCATTACCTGAAAGCGTTGTTAACAAGAGTGTTAATAAAAACAATAAAGCATTGGATCTACGCTGTTTAATTGCGTATAAAACTTGCTCTTTAGTTACAGAGGTTCCCATAGGTGATAGTTTGGATAGTTGATTCTAGATTTTAACCGAGAGTCGTAGATAGCTTGTAGGAGAAGCAAATTTGTGTCTAAAGATCCGATTCGCTTGCTGATTGCCGCCAGTGGTACTGGGGGACATTTATTTCCGGCGATCGCTCTAGCAGAGCAACTACCAGATTATAAAATTGAGTGGTTAGGTGTACCCAACCGACTCGAAACTCAGCTAGTACCAGATCAGTATCCCCTCCATACTATTAATTTGGAAGGATTTCAGCAGCGTTTTGGCTTAGGGACACTGGGAATTTTGTTGCGGCTGGCAAATTCGATCCGCCAAGTTAGACAATTATTAAAAGAAAATAATTTTCAGGGATTAGTTACTACTGGTGGTTATATTGCTGCACCTGCAATTTTAGCAGCGCGATCGCTCTCTCTCCCAGTCATCCTCCACGAAGCTAACGCCCTCCCTGGTAAAGTTACCCGTTGGTTAAGTCCTTGGTGTACTAACGTAGCTGTAGGATTTGCCGCCGCAGAAAATTATCTTCCCCGCGTTCCCACAGTTGTTACTGGTACTCCTGTGCGTTCTCAGTTTCGCACACCCCAAACTTTAGATCTCCCCATTCCTGAAAACGTACCCTTAATAGTTGTGGCTGGAGGTTCTCAGGGTGCAGTTGCGATTAATCAATTAGTTAGAAAATCGGCTCAAGCTTGGTTTGATGCAGGTGCTTGGATTGTTCATCTCACAGGAGAAAACGATCCAGATGCTCAAAGTTTACAACACCCGCAATATATTACCCTGCCTTTTTACAAAAATATGGCTGGGCTATTTCAACGGGCAAATTTAGCAATTAGTCGTGCTGGCGCTGCAACATTAACTGAATTGACAGTAACTCAAACACCCGCAATTTTGATTCCTTATCCTTTTGCTGCCGAGGATCACCAAATCTTTAATGCAGCAGTTTTAGCAGACGCAGCCGCAGGTATAGTTTTTCGACAGTCAGAATTAACGCCTGAGTTGCTAGAAAGCAAAGTTTTACATTTCTTAAAATCCCCTTTGGAATTAGAAGAAATGCGATCGCGTGCTGGTTCCTTAGCTATTTCCGACAGTGCAGAACGTTTAGCAAACTTAGTACGAAAGTTAGTAAATTAAATTATCCGATCATTTAAGTAAAAGGTAAAACTTCATGGTTAAGTTATTTTACTCTCCTGGTACTTGTGCTTTAGCACCTCACATCGTTCTGGAATGGATTGGGCAACCCTACGAACCAGAAAAAGTAACACTTGGTAGCCCTGAATATAAAAAAATTAATCCGCTTGGTGCAGTTCCAGCAATGATTGATGGTGACAGTGGCGTAATGACTCAAGCAGATGCCATTCTGTTATATTTGGCACACAAATATCCAGAAGCAAATCTTGGAGATGATGGCACATCGCGAGGTAGTTTTGAGTTACATAAATGGATGGCTTTTTTTACAGGAGATGTCCATCCAGCTTTTTATCCCTTCTTCGTTCCCCAGCGCTACACAACCAGCACCGACGAAGCGACTATTAAGTTAACTAAAGAAGCTTCCTACGCCCTGATTGATAAAATGTTGTCACACTTAGAGCAGCATCTTGAAGGGAAGAATCATATTGTAGGCGATCGCCGTACTGTTGCCGACCCCTACGCCTTTGCAATGCTGCGCTGGGGAACCTATCTGCCCAAACCCCTTTCCGATTACCCCAATGTCTATCGTTTCTATCAACAAATGCGTGACGATGAAGGGGTGAAGCAAGCAATGGCACAACAAGGGATTAATTAAGCCCAAATAGTGCTAGTAGATTGGCAATACCTAATATTGCAAAAATTTTAGCAGTATTAATGCGGAAATTGTATAGATTTCAAGACTACAGACTAGCAACTGACAACTAGGAAAAACAAAATATAAATTAGTAGGTTGGGTTGTAACCCAACCTATTATTAGAATATATTCGTAAGTTATAATGAAAACAGACACAATTTTCTACGAAATTTTTAAAGAATTTCCCAGCATATTTTTTGAACTGATAGATTCTTCAGCTACCAATCCCAACACTTACCAATTCCTAGCACCAGAAATTAAACAGCGCACTTTTAGATTAGACGGGGTATTTTCTCCACTCGCTGAATTCCAATATCAACCCCTTTATTTTGTCGAAGTTCAATTAAATTAATAGTAGAAAGCCAATCTCAAGCAGGGGAATTTGCTAAACAACTTATTATTCAAGCTAGAGAACAATTAACAGAACCCCTTGTTCAAGAAAAAGTTTTACAGTTTATCGAAACAATAATTATCTACAAATTTCCCAATTTAAGCCCAAAGGAGATAGAAGCTATGCTGAATCTAGATATTATTAGAGGAACAAGATTTTACCAAGAAGCCAAATTAGAAGGTGAGCAAGAAGCCAAAATACAAATGGTTCCTAAGCTACTGCAAAAAGGCTTGAGTATTCAGGAGATAGCGGAATTATTAGAATTGGATGCTGAAACTGTTAGAAAAGCTAGGCAATAGTTAGTAAATCATCAAAAAAATACATGAAATCACAAAAGTTCCCCTTCACTGTAAAAGGTGAAGGGTTTTATATTTAATGATATTGAGCTACTGATTACATCATGTTTAATGGATCTACATCAATTGTTAAACTCACTGAAGATGGGCAAAGTTCTCTCAAATAATTAAAATCGGGTAATGTTACAGCAGACTCTAAAGGTAACTTCAACAAAATTTGCCAACGATAACGATTAGCTACTCGCATAATACTAGCTGGCGCTGGCCCTAATATTTCGTAACTAGAGGTTACGGAATTGTTTGGCTCATTTTTCTCCAATTCATTTGCTAATAATTCCGCCGTTTCTTGAACTGCTGTTTCATCAAGGCTGCTAAGTCGAAATAAAATTAAACGTCCGTAAGGAGGATAATTGAGGGTGGCACGTTGTTGTAATTCGGCTTCAGTAAAAGATTGATAATCATGGGTTCGCGCTGCTTGAATAACTGGGTGTTCAGGGGTATAAGTTTGCAAAATTACTCTTCCTGGGTCATCGCCTCGACCAGAACGACCTGCAACTTGTATTAAAGTTTGAAATGCTCTTTCGGAAGCGCGATAGTCAGGAAAATGTAATAGCCCATCTGCTGCAACAATACCTACTAAAGTTACTTGGGGTATATCTAACCCTTTCGTTAGCATTTGAGTACCAACTAATAAATCAAATTCTCGATTCACAAAGCGGGTTAATAGTGTTCTGTGCGCTCCTTTAGTGCGTGTGGTATCGCTATCAAAGCGTAGAGGGCGCAACTGGGGATATTCTTTTTCTAATTCTTGGACTACTCTTTGAGTACCGCTACCAAAAAATTTTAGGTAAGGGGAACTACATTCTGGGCAGTTTGAAGGATGGGCGCTGACAAAATTACAATAGTGACAGCGTAGTAGTTCTGGCGCTCTTTCTTGGGTGTGGTGATAGGCTAAGGAAACATCACAGTTAGGACATTCAATTACATATCCACAAGTGCGACAAGATACAAATGTGCTGTGTCCCCGCCGATGGATAAATAAAATTCCTTGTTGCTCACGTTCCTGTAGTTGTTGTAAAGCTTCTTTGAGGGAACGACTAAATATAGAACGGTTTCCTTCCCGCAATTCCTGACGCATATCTACGACTTCTACGGGGGGTAGAGGGCGTGAGTGTATGCGTTCTGGTAAAGATAAGTAGAGGGGGGAGGAGGGAGCAGGGAGAGCGGGGAGGGAGGGGTTAGAAATATTATTTACTCCGCTTCCTTTAATAGTTACCCAAGTATCTAAAGATGGTGTGGCGGAACCTAATACTAAGGGACAATTTTCTAATTCTGCTCTCCAAGTAGCTACATTACGGGCGTGATAGGTGGGAACTGGTTGATCTTGTTTAAAGCTGGAGTCGTGTTCTTCATCTAAGATGATTAAACCTAGCTTTGGTAAGGGAGCAAACACTGCTGAACGAGTACCAATTAATACTTGTGGTTCTCCTGTAAGCATTTGTCGCCATGTATCGTAGCGTTCGCCATCGGAAAGGGCGCTATGATAAACACAAACTTTATTGCCAAAACGGGCGCGAAAACGGTCGGTTAATTGGGGAGTTAGACCGATTTCTGGGACTAAAACTAAGGCGGATTTCCCTTGTTCTAATAAGGGTGCGATCGCTTGCAAATAAACTTCTGTTTTCCCAGAACCTGTCACCCCATGCAGCAGCACTTGTGCAAAGTTAGATAACTGAGTAATAGTTGCTAATGCTTGCGTTTGAGATTCTGTTAAAGACTTGGGGCGATCGCTTTCTACCACAGGAAAAGATTCTGCTCTCAATACCTCCCGTTGCTCAATCACAACACAGCCTTTTTGTTCCAATGCTTTCACTATTGATGCACTGGTATTACAAATTTGCACTAACTCATTTAGCCACAAATCTCCCCCACGCTGCCGCAATACTTCCCATACTTCCCGTTGGCGAGGAGTCAGATCAATTGGAGACATATCCCCAACTATGGTTACTGCTTGTCTGAGTTTTGGTTTAGTACTTCTAAGGGTTTCTAAATAACTTTCTACCCACCCTCGTTTTAATAATTCCCGTAACCCACGAATAGCTGCTGCACGAGTTATACGGTGTTTTGCCCATAACTGCTGCTGAATATATTGCCAAGTGTAGTCTCTAGTTTTTCCGGCTTGCAGCAGTTCCACAATATATGAGGAAGTTGAACTCAAGGTATCAACTTCTCTTGCTCCCCTGCCTGCAAGCGGGGTGGGGTTTTCTAGATCTAGCTTAAGGCGAATCCGACGCTGCGATCGCGCGAGTAATCCAGGTGGCAATGCTACCTTAACTACTTGAATTAGTTGCGTATAGTAATATTCGGCTACTCGCTCTAATAACGTCCAATAATTAGTTGGAAAAAACCCACTGCAAACTACTTCTTCGACATCCCTAATTTGAGAGAGATTGAGATCGGCTGGTAGTTGGTTAATTTCACGAATTGCGATCGCTCCTAACTGTTGCGATCCAAACGGCACATTTAAAATATCTCCAGGCTGTAACTGCAAATCAGGCGGAATGCGATAAGTATATAATCCCTGCACCCCTGGACAATCTACTAATACCTCTATTAACCGATCTTGAGTAGAACTAACATCATAAGATGACCCAGGTTCAGCCACAGTAGCAGATAAACCAAAATTGGAATTTGACATACAACTAACCTATCGAAGTGCCAACCAATCTTTAATATGAAAATCAATAAATCTGACAACTTTAGCTACTTACAGCAAAGCTATTTAGAAATTAGCTTACTTGCTGAATCGCCATCAACCAATTGGAGTAAGTTTTTCTTGTGATCCCTCAACCATATTAGCGACATTATTTGGCGATTAAGAAAGTTGATTTTATCCCCATTGATAGATAGATAAGCATATAAGTATATGAGATCCTGATGTCGTAACCAATAAAATTTTAAAAAGCTTAATGTATCAGTGCTAATTAGCCACGATCAGTACTTGGCTTCTATCGGCGCTAGTATTTGTTGTGGTCAACTGCAACACCCAAATTTTTGTAAAACCTTGAATAAGGAATTCTTTTGAAAAATGTATTACTGGTTTTTCGGTTATTTTTATCCAAAGCAAAACTTAAAGCAATAACAAAATAAGATTAACCTATTGTTTTTTTGTTTTGTCCATACTTGTTAGTTAACTCAACCAACTAATAATTTTAGCTTTTTTTTTGAAAAGTTTCAATAATTGCCGTTGTGTCTGACTCACCAAAATTAAAAAACCGCTCTTTTTTTTGGAGGAATTAGTTAAAAAAACATCTATCAATCATAATCTTAGAACATTAAAATCAAATTTTTTCAGACTTTGTACGTTGTCAATTTAGCAAACCCATAGTTACAAAAACGTTATGAATATTACCGAATTAGATCAAACTGATTCTTTGCTATCCGGCGCAGGCGAAGATGTTTTAAGCTTAGATGTTCCTGATATAGAACTAGCCGAATTAGAACTGGTTGAAATCGAATTTTCAGATAGATCCGATCAACTAACTAATGGTGGTTCTAAGTATCAAAAAAATCTTTCTGAAGATACAGTAGGTGCTTTCTTCAAAGAAATGGCGCGTTACCCTCTTTTAAAAGCTGAAGAAGAAGTTGATTTAGCAAATCAAGTCCAATTTATCTTAGAAATAGAGGAAATTGAGGAACGCCTACAAGCTCAACTTGACCGCAAACCTAGTAAAGCAGAAATAGCTGCTACGCTGGGAATGAATGAGAAACAACTCGATCATCGTTTATATCAAAGTCGTGTTGCTAAACGCAAGATGATTCGCTCAAACTTGCGCTTAGTTGTCTCTATTGCTAAACGTTATTTAAATCGAGGCGTAGCTTTTCTTGATTTAATTCAAGAAGGCGCACTGGGTTTAAATCGGGCTGCTGAAAAGTTTGATCCAGATAAAGGTTATAAATTTTCTACCTATGCTTATTGGTGGATTCGTCAAGCGATAACACGCACTATTGCTAACGACTCGCGTACTATTCGCTTACCGATTCATATTGTTGAAAAGCTAAATAAACTTAAAAAAGCTCAACGCAATCTCAAGCAAGAATTACACCGAAATCCTACAGAAGTAGAACTAGCGGAAGCTTTAGAAATACCACCAGAACATTTACGCCAGCTTTTGCAGTTAAGAAGGCGATCGCTTTCTCTCAATCATCGAGTTGGTAAGGGAGAAGAAACAGAATTGGTAGAACTATTAGAAGATAGTGAAAACCAATCTCCCGAACAGCAAATGAATGACTCAATGATGCGTCAAGATATTTGGGAAGTGCTGGATGAAGTATTAAATGAAAGAGAAAGAGATGTAATATGTTTGCGTTACGGCTTGGCTAGTAACGAACCTTACACTTTAGAAGAAGTCGGTAGTTTGTTTAATCTTTCCCGCGAGCGTGTGCGGCAAATTCAAAGTAAAGCTATGCGAAAATTGCGCCGTCCTCAAGTAGCACGACGCTTAAAAGGTTGGTTAAGTTAATATAGCAGTTTTCATATTTATGAGGTACAGGAGTGCGAGCAAGATGCAGTGCTAACGCACAGCTTCGCGCTTCGCTACTCCAATATTTTTTCAATCTTTGTACTTCACTTGACTGAAAATTACTATATCAGCATACTTAGATGAGATTTCTCCAAAAAAGAATGTAAAAACGTTGTATACAACGTCTCTATAGTTTTATCTTTAAAATCTTAACTGTGGCACTCTGCTTTGAGCTTTGCGAGACCTTCTCTGGTGTCAGGTTGTATGGTGGAGGTTCTAAGGTATTAGCCTTAATCTATGCGTTTCCATCTAAATTAAAGTATTTGAGCATTTTTTCTTGAACGAATTAAATGAATGTGCGATCGCATATATTGAATGAATGCTCTTGCCCCTCAGAGCAAAAGCATCAAGTTTTGCTAAGTTTTGAATGGTAGATGTAAATTCATCCCTGTTGAGATAATAATCTTAACAGGGGTTTTTTAGATAACTTCGATATTTGCTTTTGCTCCCTACCTTTACTCGTTCAACCTGGAAAAGAAGATTTGGGACTCTGCCTCATCATAATTAAAATAAGCTGTTGTGTTTCGCGTATTTTATGTTTTAGGGAGAGAGGAAGAGTGTTTAATAACTTTTCTCTCAATTATAGAAATGTACAAGTTTATTTGCGCGTTAGCTTATCTCAGTCTTTACTCGCCAGTCTTCACTTCTCGCGACCATTTTGATGGCTCAAGTTGATTGGCATAATTCATATATTTAATAATCGGCGCATCAATACTTAAAAGCAAGTTTGTGTTAAAGCGAATATTGTCGTAAATTTGCCCATCTTCATCTCTTAACATATAGTATGCCATCTTAGTTAGTAGTAAAAATAGCCTAGTTAATAACCAGCCTAAAATACCTTTTCTCTTTTCTGCTACATAAATAGGTTGAATGCGAGTTTTACCTTCAACTATAGGAGTATAGGCAAAAATCATGTGTAACGAAGGCAGAATTCGCACATTTTTCATAATTGTTAACAGCCCTATACAACCGTCTGCATATCTCATTGAGTATTCATAATTAGCACCGAGTATTTTCCTACCTATGCGCTCTTTAAATGTAGTTTTAGGTAGTTCTCCTTTGAGTGTAAAATCAATAATATTACCTAATTGATTGTGATTTAAGAACAAATCCATATTGATATCTATATTGTGGACTGTTCGCAAGTGTTGAGCATCAATGCCATTCATCATACAAATATGATGATGGCAACTCCGTTCTAGGGGTTTGTCAGGAATTGTGACAATTTGCTTACCTTTAAGTTCGTCAAATTCCGCCACAGGATTTAAAGCGTTTGCTTCTGGATAAACCCAAATAAAATCATATTTTTCTTCGGTAGCATAAGATTGAGTGTGAGCTTCTCTAGGAATAGCTGTTTGACAAGGTATATCTTGGCATTTACCCTGCTCATCAAATGCCCAATGATGAAAAAAACATCTAATCATATTGCCATCAACTTTACCGATGCCTAAATCGGTTCCCATGTGGGGACAATAGGCATCTAAAGCCCTTACTTTGCCATCCTCGCCACGAAATAAAACTATTCTCTGTCCACAAATTTCTAGAGATTTTGCCTTGCCTTTAGGAATGTCGCGGCTAGGGCAAGCGATGTACCAGCCTTTAGCGACAATATCCCAATTGTTGAAGATCTTCATCGTAAATATAGTGAGGGGTGTTAGGCGTTAGTGTAGTCTGCGCGATCGCTCATAGCCTATAGTGAGCGATAGATGAATGATACTTGATCCTTTAATTTCCCCGTTGGAAAACCCAGCTTTACTAAAAAATGCTTGTCAGCAGGTATATTTTTATGGGCGTGTTCTGATAGCTTTTTTGCTCCTCAAAGGTTATTTAGCAACTTGCTAGTTATCCATAACCTCATACATACAAATTGAAATTAAATGTAATTAAGATAAATTACAAAATCCTGATGCAGAATATTTTTGTTGAATAAAAGCATCCGTAGTCTAATTTTACAATTCTTAAATATATAAATATGATTACTCTTATGTATTTTAAAAAATGCAACCCCGACTCAAAATAATCGGCATCAATCTGGCTTTTATATACTAATTTTTGTATTATTATAGTTAAGCTTTGAGCAATTTAGGATAAATTAGGCTAGATTTGATTCTAAGTATCATAGTAGTCGCATCAGTTACATATTGTTAAGTTAAGTCTATTTATTGGATTAGTTAAATAATTTATTTTTTCATAGTAAATTAAATCTTACAAGGACATAAATAATTTACGAAAATATCAGTGAATTTGCGTATACAACATAAGCAACTATTTGAATAGAATTTATATTGAAGTTGATCTTCCTGCTATTTTGGATATTGATAGCACAATAAGTAGAAATACTACTATAAAACCAACATTTTAGATAATTCAAAGCTCTAAAGTTGGAACTCAGCAGTTAAACGAAGCTGCATGAAATTTACAAACAGTGGTTTAAAGGTAAAAAGTCATGTTTAATTTCAATAATTTGAAGCTCAAGCAACGCATTTTGTGGGGTTATTCAGTTCCTTTATTTTTGACAATAGCAGCGACTTCTGTAGTAATTTTCAACGCGAATAAAGTAGAAAGACAATCTCAGGCAACTGACAAAGGATGGTATTTAGTTAGAGATACAGATCGCTTAGAACTATTGTTGCACGCCAGACAAGCAAATGTGAGAGCTTATTTGCTTAGTCAAAATCCAGAATATTCTACACGGTATACGGAAAGTGTTAAAGATTATAACGCAATGGTCAAGTCTTTAGAAAAGGCTGTTACCTTTTCTACGCCGGAACAAGCTGTACGTTTGGAAAAGCTCAAAATACTCGGACAACAAATTTCTAAAATTAATTTTGGATTAATTGCTTTAGTTAAAGCAGGTAAGAGAGATGAAGCAATTAAGCAATTTTCTCAAAGCAACCTACTTCCTCTAATTGATGAAGCACTAACAGTTTTTAAAGCTTTAAATGAGACAGAAGATCAGCTTCAGGCTCAACGCGAAAAAGAAGCTGTTGTTGCGATGCAATCATTAAATATTGCAGCGATAGGGGGTGTATTAGCTACAACTATATTGGCAATCTTGATTGGTTTATGGATTGCTAATAAAATTACTGAGAAAATTAATCAAAGCATTGCTGTGGTTGTTAGTTCTTCCTCGGAAATTGCCGCAACTACAGAACAGCATGAGCGCAGTGCTAATCAACAAGCGGCTGCGGTTAATCAAACTAGCACGACAATGGATGAATTAAATGCTTCATCGCAACAAGCAGCAGAGCAAGCTGAATCTTCTACATTAGGTGCAAGAGCGATCGCAGATCAAGTAGTACGTTTGAGCGAACAAACAAAACAAATCAGCTTAATTACTAACTTGGTGGGAGAAATTGCCAATCAAACTAATATGCTAGCTCTAAATGCAGCCGTAGAAGCTGCTCGTGCTGGCGAACATGGTAAAGGTTTTGCCGTTGTAGCTGCTGAAATTCGTAAACTTGCGGATCAAAGTAAAAAGTCAACCGAAAAAATTAATAATTTGGTAGCAGATATTCAAAGCCTTACCGATGCCAGCATAGTAGATGTTGGTGACGGTCAAAGAGTTGAAAGTATTGTCACTGCTGTCAATAATATTGTTACGAACTCTCAACGCATCTCACTAACTGCAAAACAACAAGCAGTTGCAGTTCAGCAAGTCGTTGCAGCAATGAACTATCTCAGCGAAGGCGCGGTACAGACGGCTAGTGGAATTAGTCAAACCAAAGTAGGAATTCAAAGATTAAATCAAGCAGCGCAAGATATTCAAACAGTTGTTTAACTGTCAGCATTTAGTTATCAATTGTCAACAGTTTATTTTGAAATTGTGGACTAAATTAGACTAACTATGATAGCTAGAGTAAACTAAGTAGAAGTTATAAATTCTGCCCACATCGTACAGAGGAATAGGAGAATATAATTATGTTTATTGATGATGATGAAATGCGGCAAATATTCAAAGATGTTAGCGAAGAACGCTTACAAAAATTGGATGAAGGATTGCTGCATTTAGAAAAGAATACATCAGATGAAGGCAAATTCAATGATTTGCTACGGGAAGCACACAGCTTAAAAGGTGATGCCAATATGTTGGGTGTCACAGATGTTGGCACTCTAGCTCATAAGATGGAAGATATTTTAGCTGGTATTAGGCGAGGTAATACTAAGCTTACCCCAGAAATTAGCGATCGCCTTTATCAAGGATTAGATGCTATCCGCAAATTAGTCCACGAAGCTGTTACAGGAGAAGCATCTGGTATTGACCTATCTCAAACATTAGCTTATTTAACGGGTGCTACTGTTCAAGATACTGCTAGCAAAGCTTCAAAACAAATAGAAACACCAGTAGTTGTTGAAGCAGTAGCAGCAAATTTACCTGTTGAAATTAGAGAAGTCCCAAATCTTCAAGTAGATAATCATTTTTCATCTGAACCTGTATTAAAACATATTCAAAACTTACCTAAAATTGAACCAATTCCTCTCAGTACTAATGTCATCACAAACCATATAGCAGATACAAATTCTGTTATAGTACCTAACATTATTCATGAACAAGAAAAACAAGAAGTAGCTTCTACGGGAACGTATAAAATTGAAACTATTCGAGTTGAAACCAAAAAATTAGACACACTAATGACGCAAGCGGGTGAGCTAACTGTTAGCAAAATCAGAATTGCTCATCGCCTCAACGAAATTGAAGAAATAGTAGCACTATGGGAAGACTGGAGCAGAGACGCTTTTGTTAATCGCTTTGCCTTCCAACAAACTGAGCAAAATCAATCTAAGAGTTACTTAAATAATAATTCACGCATTAACATTCAAAATTATCATCGTCGTGCTGAAGAGAGATTAGAGCGACTAGGAACTTTACTCAACACCTTAAAAGGTGCTACCTCTGAAGATAATGCTAGATTAGAAACAGTTGCTACGGAATTAGAGGAAGGAATTAGGACACTACGATTATTACCTTTATCTAATATCTTTAATTTGTTTCCCAGGATGGTACGCGATCTTGCTAAACAGCAAGATAAAGAAGTGAATTTAATCATTGAAGGAGGAGATACCCGCGCCGATAAACGGATTTTAGAAGAAATGAAAGATCCACTTATGCACATGATTCGCAATGCGATCGATCATGGTATTGAAACATCAGCAGAACGAGAAAGTTTAGGAAAGCCACGCACAGCAACACTACGTTTAAAGGGTTATCAAACTGCTAGCAGTATCGGAATTGAATTAATAGATGATGGACGCGGTTTAGATATCGAAAGTATAAAACAAACTGCGGTTAAACGGGGTATTAATCGACCAGAAGAACTTGCAACCATGACCCCGGCTCAAATCCAAGCACTAATCTTTGCTCCTGGGTTTTCTACCCGTGCATTTGTTACTGAAGTTTCTGGGAGAGGCGTAGGACTAGATGTAGTCCGTACAAATGTAGAGCGTCTTAAAGGTACTATTCATGTAGAATCTACGCCAGGAAAAGGAACTACTTTCCGGCTTCAATTAGCCTCAACTCTGGCAACAGCCCATGTGTTAATTATAGAGGTAGACAATATATCTTATGCTATTCCAGTTGAATTTGTTCAAACTACTTCATTGGTAAAACAGCACGATATTTTTTCAATTGAAGGTCGCGATACGATTATCTTAGATAATCAACCAGTTTCAATGGTCTGGTTATCAGATCTTTTAGAAGTATCATCTACAGTTGTCAATAAAAAGCTAACTGACTCGCAACAGCTACCCTGTATTATCCTCAAAGTTGGTCAAGAACGTTTAGGAGTAATTGTCAATGCTTTATTAGATGAACAAGATGTAGTTCTTAAACCACAAAGTAAGTTACTCAAGCGCATCCGTAATATTTCTGGCGCTACAATTTTGGGAACAGGGGAAGTATGTATGGTTTTAAATCCCCAGGATTTGCTAAAGTCTGTACGCGGAAAAACTGTGTCAGTTAGCCCTCAAATATCAGTTGGACAGGTAACAGGCAAACAGAAAATTTTGTTGGTAGAAGATTCTATTACCATCCGCACGCAAGAAAAGCGCATTTTGGAAAGTGCTGGTTATGAAGTTGTAACAGCAGTAGATGGATTAGATGGTTATGATAAATTACGAGTCAATTATTTTGATGCTGTAATTTCTGATGTAGAAATGCCTCGTTTAGATGGCTTATCCTTAACAGAAAAGATTCGCCAGCACAAAGAGTTTAGTGAAATCCCTGTAATTTTAGTGACATCTTTAGCTAAAGATGAAGATAAAAAGAGAGGTGCAGAAGCAGGAGCAAATGCTTATATTACCAAAGGTAATTTTAATCAACAGTTGTTGCTAGATACTTTAAAAAGGTTAGTTTAGAACCCCACCCCCTAGCCCCCTCCCCGTCAACAGGGAGGGGGGATTATAGGTTTTGTATTATAGACCTATTACCTAAGCCGATAATTCCAGGTTCCAAGGTTTCAAAGACAGCCGCCACGAAGTTTTTGGGGTAATGCTTGGCAGTTAGAAATTGGGTTACCACTCAACGATAGCCCAGTAAGATTAGTCAAACCCGCCAGTGGTTTCACATCGCGGATTTGGTTGCTTTCCAAGTTCAGCCCATTGAGATTAGTCAAACCCGCCAGTGGTTTCACATCACTGATTTGGTTGTACTGCAAGTTCAGATTATTGAGATTAGTCAAACTCGCCAGTGGTTTCACATCACTGATTTGGTTATTATCCAAGGACAGCATATTTAGATTAGTCAAACCCACCAGTGGTTTCACATCACTGATTTGGTTGTTATTCAAGTACAGCACAGTTATATTAGTCAAACCTGCTAGTGGTTTCACATCACTAATTGGGTTGTACTGCAAGTTCAGATTAGTCAGATTAGTCAAACCCGCTAGTGGTTTCACATCACTAATTTTGTTGTTAACCAACGTCAGATCAGTCAGATTAGTCAAACCTGCTAGTGGTTTCACATCACTAATTGGGTTGAGCCTCAAGTCCAGCACAGTCAGATTAGTTAAACGCGCTAGCGGTTTCACATCGCTAATTGGGTTGTTAACCAAGTCCAGCCTATTGAGATTAGTCAAAGCCGCCAGTGGTTTCACATCACTGATTTTGTTGTTATTTAAGTACAGAGCAGTTAGATTACGAAGTGCTTGAATTCCCTCTAATGACGTTATTCCTGCATCACTGGCATTTAAACTTTCTATACCTTGCAGGGTTTCTAACGTTAACCGCCTGCTCTGGGGAATATTTACCTGCTGCTTAATCGCAGTTTCCAACTTAGTATCCTTAAATTTAACTTCGCTCTGAGCCTTCGGTGTATCTATAGCTATAACTGGTTTCTTGGCTATAACTGGTTTCTTAGCTATAACTCGCTTTTTAGCTATAACTGGTTTCTTGGCTATAACTCGCTTTTTAGCTTTACGAACTTTGGTTTTAGAAGCAGTTTTGGCATAGCTTGGTGCAGTAAGTACGAAGGAATCCATCGCCATACTCCCAGTTACGCCGATTAATAATGCTGAAGCGACAACAACTTTAAGAGGTAGTTTAGCAGCAATGGTTTTAACAGAATTAACAATAGAAGAAAAAGTATTATTGGTAGCGCCTGTAAGTTTCATTTTTCTTTATATAATCACTAAACTCTATTGATTTGAGTATTTCCTGACTACCTCAACTCGTGAGGTGAGTAGTTACCACTTTCTCTATGCGTCTACCATGCAGTTCTTTTAAACCTGAGTTTTTGGTTAAAAGTAGTAATTTAATGGTGGTCAGTTAGACAACTGGTTACTTTGATTTAAGATTCAAGATTTTGGATAAAGGTATAAATATGGCGCAAGCAAATTGAGCGAACTGACAAGTCAGCGCTTCGCTATCGAACTTTAACCAATTTCACATTGTCAATAGAGACCATGATTCAATTTATATAACTCTTAAAGTCTTTGACCCACCTTACTTTTATTTGGTTCCGCCACCTACCATTCTTGCTTGATTAGCCGTTTATTTTTTTACTTCCTGAGTGCGATAGCGAAGCGCTGACTTGTCAGTTCGCTTTCGGTGTGAGATATTAATTAGTAATATTAAAATCTTCTCAAAAACAAAACTTAATATTTTTTTTATTAAATTATGCTAAGGTAAAAAATACTTGTATTTATAAAAGACATGAATCAAACTATTGCGTTGCTAACAACACTTTTGGTAATAAGTAATCCTTTATTTTTAAACTTAACTAATCACCAAAGTTATACAGCTAATGCTATAGAAATTAAAGATTCAAATAAAATTACAACAACAAAGTCTCGTCGCGGTCAAGCATTCAAAAAAGAATTAGTTCGTCTTATTGCCGCCAGCAAATTACCTGGTCAAGAAAAGAAAGAGTTTTTAAGTTCAATCAACGACCCTTCTTTTCCTATAGCAATAGATTTAAATTGTTGGGGTGCTAAAGAGGCAGGTTCTTGGAAAAAATATATCCAATTTTTAGAAGCTGACAGGAAAGAAAGAGAACCAGGCTCAAGCCTTTCTAGTGAAGAGAAAAAATTTATATCTCAATATTTTAAGTTAATTAAAAAATATTATTGTCCTAACACTAAGTAAAGTTTTTCAACCAATTTTTGCTCGTTTATCTGCGGTTAATTTTAATTTATCTATTTTGTTTTGGGAAATGTCTATTGTGCTGAAATCGCTAATAGAGTGCATTCCCAAACTAAACGCGGTTGAGCATAATTTAAGAGGTTTCGACGAGTTTTTTCGAGATATTCTAAAAAATGAGATTGACGGTATTTTTGCCAATAACTGTACTGTAAGTAATCAACTAACCATAATTGAGTTTCACTATCTAAATCGCGATCAATTGTACGCGCCAATTCAAGGGCGTGGCGGGGCGTTTTAGGAAAAGAAGTAAGCTGAGACAGTAATTCTTGAGGAATAATTTGGAGTTGTTGCCAAGCTGCTAGAGCAATTCCAGGGCTACCTTGTGCGATCGCCAATAATGCCTCGTGTTGTAAAATCTCTGCATATCCTATCTGCGTTAACACTTGTTCCATCCCCGTTCTATCTAACCCATAAAACGGAATGCGCTGACAACGTGATACCAAAGTCGGCAATAAAGACTCAACTGCTGGCGCAATTAAAATCAAACTTGCTTGTCCTGGTTCTTCCAAAGTTTTTAGCAAGCTATTCGCAGCACCTTCCGCCATTGTCTCAGCGTGTTCTAGCACAACAAGCGATCGCTTTGATTCTAAAGCAGAACGCCCCAAAAATTGGCTAATTTCTCGAATTTGCTCAATCCGAATCTGTGGCGGCGCTTTGCGCTTAACACCCGCCGCCGCCGCTTCCGTCGCCGATAAACGTTGACCTTGATGTAAATAAGTAGGCTCCACCCATAATAAATCTGGGTGATTACCTTGTTGTAAGCGTTTCTTTACTCCTGCTTGTTGTGACTCTGAAACACCCACAGAAAATAATAATTCCACAAAGCAACGAGCAGCCAAACTCCGTCCTACACCTTCAAGTCCCGTAAACAGATAAGCTGGAGCAATGCGGTTTTGTGCAACTGCTTGAGTAAGTAATTCTACTGCTTGTTTTTGCCCAACCAGGCGCTCAAAAAAATTGCTCATTGCTTTGCATATTTAAAAGGTGGGGCAGAAAAGCGAATATTGGAAACTAGCACAAAAACCCCTGTTAAGACTATCATCTCAACAGGGATGGATTTTTACATCTACCATCCTGAAACTACCAAAACTTGATGCTTTTGGTCTGAAGGGCAAGAGCATATACTGGGATGCCTCTCCACCCGCAAAGAACAGCATTTCAGGATAGGCGTGAACGCTGACTTGTCAGTTCACGCTCTATACTCATGAGTCAAGATGTTGAGTTAAAATATAGCAACATTAGGAGAAAGCAGCTATTTGTTTAATGAAGGTTACAACTCGCTCCACTTCCTGAAAGCCTACCCTTGTATGAAACTCATAACTAACTGTGTTTTCAACTAAGGCATCTGATGCCAATTCAGTACATCCATGCTCAAGCGCCCACCCAGAAGCAAACTCGATTAAGTATTTACCTACACCCTGATTTCGATACTCATCTTTGACATAAATTCCTTCTACATATGCAACAGGACTACTCGTAGCGCCTGAAACATATTCAGAGCGAAGAGAAAGATTTATAAATCCCACCGCTTTTCCATCATCATTTCTGACTAGAAAGCCCGCCTCTCGTTCTGAATTAAGAATATTTGCTAAACTCTCCTGCATCTCTTGGGATGACTGGTCTGGCCACAGCTTTAGCGCCAGGTCAAGCCACTCGTTGAAATCAGATGGGGTAACTTGGATAATTTTCACTCTTGAGAGCAACCTCATCAATTATTATGTTTAATTTGCCACTTGAAACTTGTCTTCAATCATCAATCAGTATTTACTACTCCTTCCCTACCTGCAATCGTTCCAGCAAAATCTCCTGAATTTGAGCTTCTACCTCTTCTTGACTTTTACTAGCATCTACCCGCACAATCCTTTGCGGATAAGCTGCGGCTAATTCCTGATAACCTTGCTGTACTCGTCGATGGAAAGCTAAATCTGCTTGTTCCATGCGGTCAACTGCGCCTCGCTGTCGCGCCCTTTCTAAACCAATTTCCACTTCAATATCTAGCCACAAAGTTAAATCACTTTCTAAACCATCAGTCGCTAATTGGTTCAGTTGATTAATTAAAGTGAGGCTAAGACCGCGACCATAGGCTTGATAAGCCACGGTTGAATCAGTATAGCGATCGCACAAAATCATCGCACCCTTCGCTAACTTTGGCTTCAGCACCTCCTCAACGTGCTGAGAACGATCAGAAGCATACAAAAATAATTCTGCGCGATCGTAAATTAAATCTCTATGCCCCTCCAGCAACAAGCGACGCAACCCCACGCCCAATTCTGTACCCCCAGGCTCTCGCGTCACTACCACTGATGTCCCACTCAACCAATCGCTATTTTGCAGCCACTCTTGACATTTCTGTATTTGTGTGGTTTTTCCAGAGCCTTCAACTCCCTCAAATACAATTAGCTTCCCATCCATAGATTTACCTGTTTCACCACACTTAATTGTTAATTAATATAATTCCTGAGTCTTTATGCCGATCAAAGATTGGTACAATAAAAAATTGATCAAACTTCACTCAGTAAATTTAGCCTTATCACTATCCTGTCACGATCAGTAAAAATGCAATTTATTGTTTCCTGACTGGTTAGATATGATAGGAAAGTCTAAGATATGTGATTTCTAGGTTTATTTATGGCTCGCTACACTTGTTCTTTTATACTTGCAGTTCCCATTGAAAGCCTGCAACAAGGGATAATTGAAGTTCTTGAATCTTGTAATTTTGATATTGTCTACAATACTCCAGACAATATGATGGCGCGGGAAATCCCAGGAAAAGTTTCTTACGCCAAGCTTGCCAGAGCAGAAGTACTCATAGAAAGAGCTACTGCTACTGAAAAAGAAGTGCGGATTAATGTTGTTGTTAAAAACGAAGAGTTGCCCCTACAAGTTGAAAATCATTGTCGCAAAATGTTTGATCGGGTGCATCAAGGAATTTTAGAATATCGTAATTGGCAACTTGTAGAAAGCGTTGTTGGGTAGTTTTAGCCTGTTGACAATCAGTTTCTCAGCTTGACCAAGCTATAACTTAAGTTCATTTGAATTACCACTGATGTTGTCGATTACCAGGGAATATTAATTCCCAGGCGTGTCAATATCGGTTATTTTATAGCACTCAGCAGTTAGCTTAGGCTACGCCAAGGCGCAGAGCGCCTACAGCTATCAGCTTATTTAAAGCTGCGACGTAGTAAAAGTGAGTTAGTCACAACACTAACAGAACTAAATGCCATTAAAGCTCCAGCCGATGCTGGACTAAGTAAGATTCCCAAACTAGGTAGAAATAAACCAGCCGCAACTGGGATAGCTAGTACGTTATATGCTAATGCCCAAAATAGATTTTGGCGGATTTTGTTAAAGGTAGCGCGGGAAAGTTGAATAGCAGCTACAGTATCAAACAAACGCTCTCGCATCAAGACGATTCCAGCAGTTTCCATTGCTACATCTGTACTGCCGTGCAGGGAAATGCCGACATCTGCTTGCGCTAAAGCAGGTGCATCATTTATACCATCCCCTACCATTGCTACTCGGTATCCTTGAGCTTGTAAATTAGCAATTGCTGACGCTTTGCCTTCCGGACGGATACCTGCCACTATTTGATCAAAGCTAATTTCCAACTGAGTCGCGATCGCATTAGCTGCTTCAAGGCGATCTCCAGTTAATATCATCACCCGCAAACCCATTTTTTGCAGGCGTTCCACGGTTTCTTTAGCATCCGCTCTCAGGGTATCTGTGACAGCAATTAATCCAGCAATTACCCCATCAACGGCAATATAAACTACCGTTTTACCTGCATCGGAAAGTGCTTGCGCCTTAGCTTCCCAATCATCACTAACAGTAATTCCTTGTAAATTCAACCAATCACCGTTACCTAGTAATACTCGCTTCCCTGTGATTAAAGCAGACACACCTAACCCTGCTTCTGTATAACAATCTTGTGCGGGTGGAATTGTTAACTCAAGGCGTTGAGCTTCTTGCCCAATTGCCAAAGCTAAAGGATGACTTGTGCCACTTTCTGCTGCTGCGGCTAGTTGCATTATGTAAGCGGAGCAGGAGATAGAAGAAATTTCTCCTCTGTCTGATTCTTCTGCAAGCACCAAACAATCAGTTACTTGAGGTTTGCCACTGGTGAGAGTACCAGTTTTATCAAAAACTATGGTGTTTAGGTTGTGAACTTTTTCGAGAATATCACCACCTTTAATTAATAGTCCTCTTTCTGCACCAATGCTAGTACCTACCAAAATGGCAGTAGGAGTAGCTAAACCAAGAGCGCAAGGACAAGCGACAACTAAAACTGCGATCGCTAACTTTAAACTTAAAAGGAGTGAAGATTGATTGCTGACCAGTGAGGAGTGATCAAAATTTGTGCCAATAAAGTACCAAAATAGAAAAGTTACTGAAGCGATCGCCATTACACCATAAGTGAAATATCCCGCAACCGTATCCACCAATCGCTGTACAGGCGCTTTACGAGTTTGCGCCTCCTCAACCATTGCCACAATTTGAGCTAGAGTTGTGTCTTTCCCCGTGCGTGTCGCCTGAAGAGTAATTACTCCTGATTGATTTATCGTACCTGCTGCTACTAAGTCCCCAGCTTGCTTCATCACAGGCATTGGTTCTCCTGTCAACATAGATTCATCAACAGCAGTTTTACCACTACAAACTTCTCCATCTACAGGGATTTTTTCACCAGGCAAAACTCGTAACCATTCCCCCACCCGTACTTGCTCTACAGGAATTTCAATTCCAGGTTGTTCAAAATTTACTGGCGCTGATTTACCAATCAACCGAGCCACCTTTGGTTGAAGTGCCAACAACGCCTCAAACGCCGCCGAAGCACGATGCCTTGCTTGTTGCTCTAAAGTGCGCCCCAATAAAATAAAACCTACAAGCATTACTGGCTCATCAAAAAAGCACTCCCAACCTAGTTGCGGAAATAGCAGCGCCACCACACTCGCCGTATACGCCGTTAATGTTCCCAAACCTACAAGCGTATTCATATTCGGCATACCATGCCGCAAACCACGCCAACCATCTACCAGCATCGAACGCCCAGGCGCAAGTAGCGCTAAAGTTGCTAGTCCCCAATGGAACCCAATTGAGGTAAGGAATGAGGTGTAAGGACTAAGGGGTGAAGGGTGAGAGGCAAGGTGAGAAGCATGGTAGCTAAAATGACCTATCCCAGATAGCACTAGCAAGATACCTGCGACGATTAAGCGCCCTAATAACTGGCGGCTTTCTTGCTGATGCCGTTGAGATGGTGTAATTGAAGTATTAGTACCAGCAAGCTGTCCTTGAGGATAACGCGGTTGAGTAGGAAAACCTGTAGACGTTAACTTATCCGCCAGAGTATCTGGATTAACAGCACCAACTTCACAATCTACAACTGCTACCTCTGTCAGCAGATTCACACAGGCATTGAGAACACCTGATTGAGAACTTAATTGCCTTTCTACTGCCTTCACACAACCAGCACATTTCATGCCCGTGACATCAAGAATAATAGTTTCACGGTCTAGGTTTGGGGTAGAAACTGGGGTTTCGCTCAAAACTTGCATATATATAGGCTTTTTAAACTTACCGTTACAGATTAACAACACCTGTATATCAAGTGTCTCTTCTTTGAGGGTAAGCGAAATTACCTAAAGCGCCACATCATCCGCACACTGAACCAATCAGCAAAAGTCATCAACGGGAGAAAAGCCTAAAAGAGCGTGTCCATATTTGCCCGTGTGGACTAACTTGTGATCGTGATGTAGCGGCTGCGAAAGTAATGCTTAATTGGGCAACTGGTTCAACGGCGTATGGAACGTGCGTCGATAAGCATGGATGTTTAACCTCTATTCCTAACCCCAATGTGGTCAAAAACTGCGGATGTTTAAAACAAGTTAGACAGAAGAAGTGCCAAAAACCTCGTCCAAACTTTTAGTTTGGGCGGGGTAGTTCATCAGGTTAGTTTTCCGCTAATACGATAATGCTATCTTGATTTGTCAAAGTGATGGGCTGATCTTTTTTAGGATTGATGACAACACCATAGGATTTGGCTATATTATTGGCATCAGCTTGACTACGATATCCAATAGCTGATTCGCCCCGTTGTTTAGCCGCTTCAACAACAGTGTAAAAATTAACAGGACGAGTCACTGTCATATAGTCAGTTACAGGCTTGAGATAAATCTCTGATCCTTCTGGATCGAAAATATCAGCAAAGACAGCATTGAGGTCTTTATGTTGAACAATTTGAGCAAGGATTAGACTGATTATTTGTTCACTCAGTACAAAATCGTCAGGACGTGCAACTTGAGCGAGCGTTTGGTTTTGTGGGTCTAAAATTTCAGTAACGATCTGTATTTTATGATTGCCGCGAGTCGCAATGTCTCGTAAATAGATTAATGTTACTAAAGTTTTTGCATCTGCCTGATCTGGTTCTAGCTCAGAATTGCACAGAACAATAACATGGTTATACTCAGTTATTTTAAGTTCTTCTAATACTCGACGTTCAGTAGGATCTCCCTGCAAATATTGTACAGTTAGCTGTTTTGTACCCAAAAATTCTGGAGAAAGATTGACTTCTGCTTCTTTTAACTCGGCGACAACAGTTATAGTTGAGCCAAGCGCAACATATTGATCCATTAACTGAATGATGTGATATATCTGATTGCTCCAGCCCAGAATTAAGGTATTTTCGGCTGTTAGAGGGGTTCGGGGAGTAATATGAATAGTTGGCTCATCAATAATCGGGTGAGTAATTTCTGCGCCTTTAATCGTGCGATCGTCTTCACTAATTACCACCAATTGTTCGCCTGGTTGTAACTGTGTATCTCTAGGTGGGTTAAGTTTAATTTTACCGTCTGAGTGCTTGATGCCTATTACAGCTAAATTATTATAGGCAAGGAGAGCATTACCGTAGGTTTTGCCTTGTAATAATGGTTCTTCTTTAAAGTAAATTTCATTACCATTAAAATCTAGCAAATCCATATAGACAACAGACAAACCCGACTGTCTAGAAGTTTGTACAATAATGCGTGAAATCAAGTCCTGTGTCAGCACCACTTCTACTTGATTACGTCCAATCAGTTGAATGACATCAAGGCTCTTGAAGTTTTGGACTTGAACCACAATATGATAAGGTTCGGAAACGGATCTAGGAATATTAGTAATTGCTAGTAAAGTCTTCACTAATTGAGTATCATCCTGGTCATTTTGTGAATTCAAAATGACTATTGAGCGTGCAGTTTGAACACTTACAATACCCAAATCAGCCATGTTACTAGGGCTGCCATTACGGCAAACAAGGCGAATGCGGCGAAGTTTACCAAGGACTTTTTGCAGTGTCTCATCCATATACACTTTGTCCTCTTCGCTGAGAATCACAATACAAGTATCGGCTTGATTAGCATTTGCTAAGGCAAGTTCAGGGATAAGTGTAAAAACTTGAGGTGACCAACCGAGAATAATAATATGATTTTTTTCAATCAGCCGTGAGCGTCCTTGACGGAGATTTTCTAGCTTTGTGTCAATGCCGCTAGAGAGAATACCAATTAAGATACTGACACCAAAAATGCCCCCAAAAGTGACGAGGAGCATAAACAAACGAAACCTCCACGCCCCTGTAGCGCCAGTTACAGCACCTGCATCTATAGTGTGCATTAGCACACTCCAAACAGCTTCCGGGAGATTTAGGCGATCGCTACCTTCAGGCGCAAGATTGCCAACATTAATTAACACTCCCATTAATAAGATAAATATCAGGCACACCAACGCTAACCCACCGATTAGTGTTGGTGTGCCTCTAGACATGAAATTGTCAAATTTGTAGCGCAATCGCTCTTTAATAGTTATTTTTGTCATTATTGATTAAGTAAGTAGATGGGCATAAGTAAAAGTGTGATAGTTTTCCTAGTCCCCAATCACCAGTCTTAGACATCGCGAGTAACGTTTCATTCTAGTCACATAATTAGCCCAATATAATTAAATCAGGACGAAATTGCTGGGAAATTTCATCTGATTTATTTGTTACTTAAGTTTTGTTACTGAATTATCAAGAGTTGCTATGTCTGAAGCGCAAACGGAACAAACTAATACCTCTTCTGAGGTGCAAATTTCTCCAACAGTAAAAAGTGGCAGTATTTTCAGCAGTTGGAGAGTCAGGGTGGGATTGATTACTACGGCGGTTGTTTCTATTACTCTTGGCTTATTCTTGCTAATTTTCTTCTGGCATCACATAATTGCAGGCATGGGAATGAGGTCTTGGTCTTCCCATGCTAGTGCTACCCCAATTGAGTGCATGATTAAAGATACCAATAATGATGGTTATGTTAGTTGTAGTGCCATGCTTCAAGGCGAAGTTGTGCCGCTTGAATGCGGGGCTAGCATATTTAATATTGGCTGTCGTGTGAATTACGGTGCTGCTGCCGCACCTCAAGTGCGCTCTTTTAATGGCAGAAATCAAAATTTCAACAACCGCTCCTAAACTCAACTATTGCCTATTTGCAACAGTCACAACAAATGAATTGAATTGAGGATGAATGGAAGCAGAAATACGCGATCGCATGTTATCGCTGATCTTCGCCCTCAATTACAATTTTTTTATCCCAGATTACGCAGATATTAACCAAGATGCGATCGTTGTTAATCGCTTCCAGTCATTGCGATAAATTTAGGCAACTATAAATGTAGTGTGGGCAAAATGCCCGCGTGAGGTTTTGCGTAAGTCCTGAAAATATAAACCCTAAAATCTCCCCTCCCTGAAGAGCAGGGAGGGGGCTGGGGGGTGGGGTTTTACCTTAAGCTACTTACTTAATGGAATTTCAATCCAAAACTCAGTTCCTTTACCTAATTCCGACTTACATTTCAACATACCTGAGTGTTTGTCTACCACAATTTGATAGCAAATAGACAATCCTAAACCTGTGCCTTTACCAACTGGTTTGGTAGTAAAAAATGGGTCAAATATCTTAGCTACTACATCCTCACTTATTCCAGTACCATTATCTGCAATTTGGATCAAAGCGCGGGCAATATCATCCTGTTCCTGCAATACAGAAGTGCGAATTGTAATTTGACTAGGTGAGTTTTTTATTTCCTCTTTTGTTCTTGATTCATCTCGCTCTTCTAAAGCGTCAGCAGCGTTACTGATGATGTTCATAAACACCTGATTTAGCTGACCTGCATAGCACTCTACTGAGGGTAAATCGCCATATTCTTTAACAATCTGAATACCAGCATAATCTGATGTTGGTTTCAAGCGATGTTGCAAAATTAACAGTGTACTGTCGATACCTTCGTGAATATTTACAGGTTTTCTTTCAGCTTCATCCAAGCGAGAGAAATTGCGTAAAGATAATACCATCTCGCGGATGCGTTCAGCACCAACTTTCATAGATGTTAGCGTCTTGGGTAAATCTTCAGCGAGAAACTCTAAATCAATTGCTTCAGCATGATCCACAATTTGATCGTGGCTATTAGGATAATGATGCTGGTATAGTTCTAATAATTCCAGCAAATCCTCAGCGTACTGATTAACGTGCTTGAGGTTGCCATATATAAAATTGACAGGGTTATTAATTTCGTGAGCCACACCAGCAACGAGTTGTCCCAAACTAGACATTTTTTCAGTTTGAATTAATTGTGTTTGGGTTTGACGCAACTCGCGCAGCGTAAGAGAGAGTTGTTCTGCTTGTTGTTGAGTTTTAGCTAGTAAGTCTGCTTGATTTTGATAAAATTCTGCTTGATGAATTGCGATCGCAGCTTGATCCGCTAACCCTTGCAGTAGCTCAACTTCTTCTTGTCTCCATTCTCTAGGCTGGTGACATTCATGAGCAACCAACAGCCCCCAAAGATGATCGCTTCTACGAATCGGAACAACTAAATTAGCCTGCACTTGAATATTCGCTAAAAAGTCTTTATGACACTGCTGCAAATTGGATTCAGATACATTATTAACAACCCTAATTCGTCCCCCCTGGTACAAAAGTGCGTGTTCTAGGGGAAAGCAGTTATCCTCATTTGTCAAACCTAAGATAGAGGTTGTTTTGCTATTTATAGACTCTACAACTACTTCACCTTGCCAAACTCTAGTAAACTGGTAAATTACTACTCGATCTGTGGACAGTAGCTTGCGAACTTCTTCCACAATAGTTAAAAGAATTTTGTCTAATTTTAGGGTGCTGCGAATTTGATCTGTAACTTGCTGGAGAAGTTTAGCCCATTCTAATGACTGTTGTAATTGCGTTGTACGTTCAGCGACTTGATGATCCAAGTTATCATTAAGAGTGTGTACTTGTTGATAGAGTCGATATTGCTCAACCGCCATCGAAAAGTGTTTACTCAGAGATTGAGCTAATTCAATATCTTCAGTTGTCCATGCTAGAGATTGACCTTTTCTTAGTTGTCTCCACGTTTCAAAAGATTTACGAGGATGCTGTTGTCTTTGATCTGGGTCAATTTGTCCCGCCCATAATGTTTCTGTTTCTATTTCATCGCGAAATATAGTTAAATAACCAACTAACTTTTGACGCGAATGGAGAGGTATGATTAAAACTCCCCGAATCTGAGTTGATTCAAATGCTGTAACAACAGTTTGCAAATCTGGTTCGTGCAAACAGTCAGTGCTGACTAAAATACCATTGCGATCAACTACAGGTTGTAAAACTGCTTCTAATTCTTGATTTGTGAGGTTGGGTTGAGCGCCACAAGTATATATTTGATAATTTGAGGGATTATTTTCTGCTTTAATATATATTCTGCCGCCTGAGCCAGAAACAGCAGCAACTGTTTCTGATAGTGCTTCTTTTAGTTCAATAGTTGGTAGGGAATGCAGCAAAGTAGCTACACGGTTAACTGTAGCTTCTCTTTGTGCTTGTTCGCGAGTAGATGTGAGTAAAGTAGATTGTGCGATCGCAATTGATACCTGATCCGCTACTGCTTGCACAATTTCCAATTCTACTTCAGAAATGTTTCGTCCTTGCACATAGTGACCGACTAATAATCCCCACAAGCGATCGCCATGTAAAATTGGTACTACTAAAGAAGTTTGTATTCCCATTGCTGTGAGATAGTCAATATGGCAAGGATCTACTGGTCGATAGTTAATTTTGCCAGCATCTTCCGTTTCTCCATCAAGTAACGACAGACCAATTAATCCATTAGTTACATTAACAACTGAACGCAAACGCTCCTTCCGATACTGTTGACGCGCTTGAGGTGGAATATCATCAGCAGGAAATTTTAATCCATTTAAAGAGGGTAGGCAATTTTCTTTAATACACTCAGCAATAACTTCTCCACTTTCATCAGCATAAAACCGATAGACTAGCACTCGGTCAGCTTGCAGTACCGAACTAACCTCTGCAACCGTAGCTGTCAAAATTTCCTGCAATTCTAAGGATTGACGAATATGGTTGCCTATCCGGTGCAGTAAAGCAGACTGAGCTAATTCGTGTTGTTGTACCTGAGTATAATTACTGATAGTCATTCTTTAATCCACTAACTTAATTAAATTTTTTTAAATTTACCCACCCCGATCCCCAGTTTAAGCGATCGCAAAGCTAACGGTAATTTTTACGGGACAATTTTTTAATTGAGAATTATTGCTGATTTATGTCATTTTGATGTTTTTACATAATTGTTATAACTTTCTATTTTTACAGCTTTCTTTATTATGAAAGTAGCAACTTAGTTTGTATATCCATAAATATGAGTTGATTAAATATTAATCAACCTTTTTTAATATTTGTTAATATCTTTTCAATATAGACCTTGCATCAAGAATATTCTTAGTTTGCAGAGATAAACAGGAAATTTTATACATAAATTAATTAAATTTTCCCAAAATCGCTTTTAGAAAACACATTCTCATCAGTAAACGTTAAGATTGAAATCTGCTATATCCGTCTCAAACTGATATCAAACAGCAATTAACAAAAAACTAGCTACCACCACTACCTAAAATAAATAAACTTAGAAGTGTGCCACTATTCCATAGACTATGTAGCAGAATAGAGGACAATAAATTGCGCGATCGCGTATATACTACCCCTAAGATTATCCCTAGTGTCATTAGTGGTAATACTTCTGATAAGCTCAGATGTGCAATGGCAAACAAAAAGCTACTGAGAATAATTGCTCCCCAAGCAGGGAAATAACGAGTGAGTGAAGGTAGCAGGAAACCTCGGAATAAGAACTCCTCAAATAGTGGTGCTGCGATCGCTGCTGTGGTAAAAAATATTGTTAATGCTATTCCATCCCGATTTTCTAAAGCAATTGGCAGAATCGGATTACTACCGCCTTGCCCTTGCCAAAGCTTTTGATTAACTAAGGATACTAAAATTACTAGCGGTAGTGCTACAAAATAGCCACCAAAACCCCACAATATCCAGCTACCCCGCCAATCAAAACGAAACCAATCTTTTGGTAGCGGGAAAAAATCTTTGAGAGATAAATATAAAACAGTAACTCCTCCTGCTGCCATTAATAGATAACTTAATAGCACATATAAAGCTTTAGCGCGAACATCAAAGCCAGCAGGATTGATTTTAGAAAAACTAAAAAATAAACCAAATCCTAGAGGAAGCAGAATTTGCCCAATAAAGAAAAACCCTAATATAAAAACTTGCCAAATAGTTTCACCATTCCAAGGCGTTTCCCAAGTAAGATTATCGTTTTGAGCAATAAGCGATCGCTTTCCTTGAATTAACAGTTGTACAACCAAAAATATCACCAATCCTGTCCCAATTACACAGCTAATTACCGGAATTCCTCCAATAATTGCTAACTTGACAATGGCTTGCTGTGCAACCTGTTGTTCTTGTGCTTGTAGCTTCACCAAATCATCTTGACGCTGCTGCATTTGGTAGAGTTTAGTTAAACCCTCATAGCGGAACCAACTTTCTAAATCTTTCTGGATTTGTTCTTCAGAATTTGGTATTATACGCGGTGGCTCACTCCACAAACCAACTAAAATCTGCGCTGTCTTAACTGAAGACAAATTTACCGACTTTTCTGCGTCACGCGCAATTAAATCATTCCAAGTTTTTAGCGCCGCCTCAGTTTCTTTTTGTTCAGTTTGGATTATCCCTAATCGCAAATCTAGCTCATCTCTCAAGCTTTCTAACTGGTTAATTGAACCTTGCAATTGTTGCTTGGTAGATGAAGCTTCCTCCACCGGAGGGTAGGGCAACTTTTCTTTGGGTGCATCTGAAACTATCACTGGTTGAGACTGCGCTTGTTGCAGTTGCTTTTGTGCCTTATTTAAGCTACTACTAGCTAAATCAATAGCTTCTGTATACTGCTTCTGAGCAACTTTTAAGGGTTCATTACCGACTAAATTTTTTTGAAGAGTTTTTAAATTTGTACTACCTTCTGCATCTGCTGGGATAAAATCACCGCTATTATTTACACCCTGCCATTCTGCTGCATGGAGTAGTAAATTAGTTTGATATAATTCCAGACGGCTTTGAATCTGAGGCTGACCCCAGCTTTCTATTAATGAAAGGCTTATCTTGACAATTGCCACAATTGTCAGCACAATCAAAATCAATCGCTTAATGGTCATGAAATCCCTCTAAGATCAGCTTCGCCTGAGTCGAATTATCGCATCTTCAGATGAAATCTTGATCTTGAGTTCGGTGAAATATTGAGCATCACGACAAGTTACAATGACGCTGAATAACCTTAAAAAATTACAGCCTTCCTGGGATTTAGCCCTGATTAGTACCCTTGACTTACCGCTTACTGTTAAAATATTCGACCTAAATTAGTCAGCCACAAAGACACAAAACTTGATACTTTTGTGTATGGTTTGTCTTCTCAAGTCTTGGTGCTGGAAAACAAGGATTTAGCTAAAACCAACAGCGTTATTTTTTAGGTAATATACCCTAAATTTTTATGGAGAAAAGATTGACTACTCGCGTTATTATCGTGCGTCACGGTCAAAGCAGCTATAACAGCCAACGCCGCATCCAAGGTCGTTGTGATGAGTCAGTCTTGACAGAAAAAGGTCGCGCCGATGCTCTGAAAGTTGGTGAGACACTTCATAGCCTAAAATTTGATGCTATTTATACCAGTCCCTTACAACGGGCAAAAACAACAGCAGAACTAATTTTATCTTGCTTAGATTATCCTACCCAATTGCAGACATCTCCTAATCTCATGGAGATTGATTTGCCTTTGTGGGAGAAAATGGTCAAGCAGGATGTTAAAGATAAATTTCCAGATGAATATAAGTGCTGGAAACAACGCCCGCACGAATTTTCTATGAGTATCCTTGGGGAAAATGGCTCAAAAGATCACTTCCCCGTTTTAGCTTTGTATGAGCAAGCGCAGCAATTCTGGCAGGAATTATTATCTCGCCACCAAGGCGAAACCATCCTGATTGTGGCGCACAATGGCATTAACCGTGCGTTAATCAGCACAGCTTTGGGAATACCCGCCGCCCGCTACCACTCGATACAACAATCTAACTGTGGCGTTAGTGTGCTAAATTTCGCTGGTAATTGGGGTGAACCCGTCCAATTAGAGTCGATGAATCAAATTGGACACATGGGAGTTGCTTTACCAGAACCACGGGAAGGTCATCCAGTACCGCGTTTATTACTTGTTCGTCACGGCGAAACAGAATGGAACCGTCAGACACGCTTCCAAGGACAAATTGATATTCCCCTCAATGATAACGGTCGGCAACAAGCACAAAAAGCGGCTGAGTTTCTTAAAGAAGTACCAATTCACTTAGCGGTTACTAGCCCAATGGTACGCCCCAAGGAAACGGCAGAGATTATTCTTCAATATCATCCTGATGTGCAGTTAGAACTTAACGTTGAATTAAGTGAAATAGGTCACGGGTTGTGGGAAGGTAAGTTAGAAGCAGAAATTGAGCAAGAATACCCTGGTGAGTTAGAACGTTGGCGAAATACGCCCGCAGAAGTGCAAATGCCTGAAGGGGAAAATTTACAACAGGTATGGGATAGAGCTACTGAAGCATGGAATGATATTGTTACTGCTGCGGCTAATAAATCGCAAACTTGTATGGTTGTGGCTCACGATGCTACCAACAAAGTTATTCTTTGTCATGTAATGGGTTTAGGGCTAGAAGATTTCTGGAAAATTAAGCAAGGCAACGGCGCAGTAACAGTAATTGACTACCCGCAAGGTGTAGAAGGAATGCCTGTATTGCAGTCTTTGAATATTACCAGTCACCTTTCTGGTAGCATTTTGGATAAAACTGCCGCAGGCGCTTTGTAAAGTGAGGGGTGAGGAGTGAGGAGTTGTTTGCTTAGAGCTTACGCACATTTCCCCCTAAATCTCCATTAAACTCAAATCTTGCACCTACTTGTCCGCAGGTTGCAAGCCTGGGCAACATAGGAAAAAAGCCTGCGGATGCAGGCTCTAAAACCCCTGATTTTCCGTAGTACGCGCACCATCCGGACGCGCGTTTGTATAGCCGCAGCCTTTAGGCTGTCGGCGGTAGAAAAGCTAATAGCTAACTGCTAACTGCTAACCGCTATATATGAATACACTGCTTCAACAAGTAAGAGTATTAGACCCTGTTTCCGGAACTGACAAAATTGCTGATGTGTTAATTGCCGACGGCATGATTAAGTTGGTGGAAAATCAAATTTTGGATTTTCCAGACGATACATTAGTGCAAAATTGTCAAGGTATGGTATTAGCTCCAGGGTTGGTTGATTTATACAGCCACTCTGGGGAACCAGGTTTTGAAGAACGAGAAACTGTAGAATCGCTAATGAAAGCTGCTACGGCTGGCGGTTTTACTAGATTAGTAATTCTCCCAAATACGCTACCGCCTGTAGATAACTTAGGTGGGTTAGCACAGTTACAACAAAAGATACAGGGTAAAGAATATTTATCCCCATCCCCCCATCTTTACTTTTGGGGCGCTCTCACTATGGGGGTAAAGGGTGAGCAAATGACAGAGTTAGCAGAGTTGGCTGATGCTGGAGTTGTCGGCTTTGCTGATGGTAAACCAATCCAAAACTTGGGGTTATTACGGCGGATGCTGGAATACCTAAAATCGTTAGGTAAGCCTGTGGCTTTGTTTCCTTGTAATCAGCAATTGGCTGGTAATGGGGTGATGCGAGAAGGTTTCCAATCTGTTTGTTTTGGGTTGCCTGGAAATCCTGCGATCGCAGAATCATCTGCCCTTGCTGCTATTCTAGAAATTGTGGAGTCTACTGGTACGCCTAGCCATATTATGCGGGTTTCCACTCAGCGCAGTGTGGAATTAATCCAAAATGCCAAGCAGCGCGGTTTGCCGATAACAGCAAGTACTACTTGGATACATTTATTACTAAATACAAATGCAGTAAGTAGTTATAACCCTAACTTGCACCTAGAACCGCCTTTGGGTAACCCAGATGACCAAGAGGCATTGATTTGGGGGGTTCGTAATGGTGTAATAGATGCGATCGCAATTGATCATACACCCTACACATACGAAGAAAAAACTGTTTCCTTTGGTGAGGCTCCCTCTGGCACTATTGGCTTAGAACTGGCGCTTCCCTTACTCTGGCAGACTTTTGTAGAAACTGGAAAATGGTCTGCGCTGGAACTTTGGCGTGTCTTAAGTACCCAACCAGCAAAATGTTTAGGTCAATCTCTTAAAGCTATTGCTCCAGGTCTTCCTGCTGAACTAATTTTGTTTGCCCCAAATCAAACTTGGAACGTTACAAGCCAGACACTTAAATCTCGCTCATCTAACACTCATTGGTTAGGGCAACAAATCACAGGTCAAGTTGTGCAAACTTGGAATAATTACATAAAACCAATGTAGAGACGCGCCATCGCGCTTCTCTACGTTCTCAACACTCGAAAACTTTTAATTAGCGGGATGGATATAGAGGTTCTGGATTTACTTCCCCTACACGATTAATTGGCCAGAAGCGTACAGCCGCCCTACCAATAATTTTTTCAGTAGGAACGAATCCCCAATAATGGCTATCGTAACTGTTGTTACGATTATCCCCTAGTACTAAATAAGAACTAGATGGTACTTTTACTGGCCCCCAGTTATAGTGAGGTTCCTCTTCAATATACTTTTCTCGCAGAGCTTGATCGTTAATATAAACCCGTCCGCCTTTCACCTCAACTTTATCACCAGGTGTACCAATCACCCGTTTAATGAAAGCATCATGAAAATTCTGCTTTTCTAGGGTTTCAGTAGGCGAAAACACTACAATATCTCCGCGCTGGGGATTCTTAAACTTGTAGCTTATTTTATCTATAATTAAGCGGTCATTAATTTGCAGCGTTGGCAACATTGAGCCAGATGGAATATACCGTGCTTCCGCTACGAAAGAACGAATCCCAAATGCCAAAATTGCACTTAACCCAATTGTTTTTATTGCTTCAACCCAGGGGTTTTCAGATTTTTGCTGGGGTATATTTTCAGATTGTTGATTTTGCACGCGAGTCATAGATGGTTAATTACACTGACCAATAAGGAGGTAACTGATTTCTAATTTACAAATTTTTTTCAATTAAAACGGATTGTTTGCTAATCTGAGGTTATAAATTTTGCTGGATGAGCAGTTTCATCCTTAAATAAATTTGCTTGAGCATATAAATATCATCATTTTTTAATTTTAATCGAACCTTGCCACTTTAAACTCAGGTTTCGTAGTAAAAACAAATTTTTCTTACTTTTGACGCAGATATTCGTCCATAAACTCCTATGCCCCTACCTAGCTCGTTGATTATCCGCCGTTCTCGCATTCTCTTACCCACAGGTGAATTTTTGGTGGGAGATGTGCAAATTCGCGATCGCAAGATCATTCAGGTTGCTCCTGAAATTCCGGTATCTGACACCGATTAAAGTAATAGACGCAGAAAATTTAACTTTGTTGCCAGGAGTAATTGATCCCCAGGTACACTTTAGAGAAGCAGGCTTGGAACACAAGGAAGACTTGTTTACAGCCAGTTGCGCCTGTGCCAAAGGTGGCGTGACTTCATTTTTGGAGATGCCGAATACTCGCCCGTTGACGACTACCCAAGCAGCTTTAGATGATAAACTACAACGCGCGGCAGCAAAGTGTTTGGTTAATTATGGTTTTTTTATTGGGGCGACAGGGGAAAATTTACCAGATTTGTTAGAGGCGAATCCCGTATGTGGGATTAAAATATTTATGGGTTCGATGCACGGCGCATTATTGGTGGATCAATAAGATGTGCTGGAAAATATTTTTGCTCATGGAGATAGATTAATTGCGGTTCACGCGGAAGACCAAAACCGCATTAAGCAAAGACGTGAAAAATTTGCTGATATTACTGACCCTGCTATTCACTCTACTATTCAAGATAATCAAGCTGCTTTATTAGCTACCCAGTTAGCTTTAAGTTTATCGAAAAAGTATCAACGACGGTTACATATTCTGCATATGTCTACTGGAGAAGAAGCAGAGTTGTTACGTCAGGATAAACCGAGTTGGGTAACAGCAGAAGTTACGCCACAGCACTTGTTATTAAATACCAGTGCTTATGAAAAGATAGGCACATTTGCACAGATAAATCCACCGTTGCGATCGCAACGTGATAACGAAATCCTCTGGCAAGCATTACTCGATGGTGTTATTGATTTTATCGCTACTGACCACGCACCGCATACTTTAGAAGAAAAAGCACAAACTTATCATAATACGCCTTCGGGTATGCCTGGGGTGGAGACATCTTTACCTTGTAAACCTTACCAATTTAGTAGAGAAGAAATTAGCAACACGTTTGACTTGATGCTGCAATGTTCATTTGTTGAATTTGAAAATCGTTCTGTAGTTTATCAAGCTTTGCAGCGCTTTAAATAGGGAAAAGCCGATTTTTCAGATTATTTAATTGGTGCAATCTCTCAACAATTTGATTGTAGGGTAACAGTGACATTTGATCGGAAATTGCAGGGATAAAAATGGTTTGATTGCTTAGATTAGTTATGGATCTAAAGTTGAGGAATTTTACTGTGTATATTGAGAGCGATCGCACCATCATAATAAGTGCGATCGCTCAAGCTTCTGGTTGTACAGTAAAGAACCCTTGATCAGAAGTTGCAGGGAGAAAAAAGTTTAAATCAGGCTAGGATACAACATGGCATAGCTCAAGAACACCAACAGCCGCATTTGATATGGTATAAAGATTAAGCCTGCGGATATTTCTATTTCTGAGTATTTCCGAAATAAATATAAATTTTTTCTCTATTCCTTCACTTTAGTTATGACTCATTTTGGTCTAATTTGTCCCGCTTCAACTGGACACCTCAACACCATGCTTCCGTTGGGAAAAGAACTGCAACGGCGCGGTCATCGCGTCACCTTATTTGGGATATTTGATGCTCAATCTCAAACATTGGCAGCAGGATTAGAATTTCAAGTGGTTGGAGAAACCGAGTTTCCAAAAGGGACAATGGTAGAATCCTTGGCTCAGTTAGGGAAACTAAGCGGTCGTGAAGCATTTCGATATACTGTCAGTCTGTTAAAGGATAGGACGGCTGTTATGCTTCGAGATGCACCGTCAGTGATGAAACAAGCAGGTGTAGAAGCACTCTTAGTAGACCAAGTTTCACCAGAGGGAGGAACTATTGCGGATTTTCTGGGCATTCCCTTTATTACCATTTGCAGCGCAGTCGTACTGAATCGCGACGAAAGTGTCCCACCTTATTTCACAAACTGGAAATACAACCCAGCGTCGTGGGCGCGGATGCGTAACAAATTAGGTTATCAGGTATTGAAGCGGATTGCACAGCCAATCACAGAGGTTATAAATGAGTATCGTAGAGAATGGAAACTACCGCCTCACTCTAGCCCTAATGATCGTTATTCCCAACTAGCTCAAATCAGTCAACAGCCTTTTGAATTGGAATTCCCCAGAAAAAACTTGCCTAGCTGCTTCCATTTCACAGGCTCTTATCATAGCTTAGTTGGTCGAGAAGTTCCTGATTTTCCTTATGAAAAGTTAACTGGGCAACCGTTAATTTATGCCTCAATGGGAACTATACAAAATCGCCTGATTAAAGTTTTTCAGCAGATTGCTGAAGCTTGTGTAGGATTGGATGCCCAATTAGTAATTTCTTTGGGTGGTTCTGCTACGCCAGAATCTCTGCCAGAACTTGCTGGTTCGCCTTTGGTTATAAAATATGCGCCACAACTAGAATTACTTAAAAAAGCTACCCTTACTATTACCCACGCGGGCATGAATACCACTCTAGAATGCCTTAATAATGGGGTGCCGATGGTGGCAATTCCGATTACTAACGATCAACCAGGGGTAGCAGCGCGTATAGCTTGGGCAGGATGTGGTGAAGCTATACCTATTAAGAGTGTAAATGTTTCCAAACTACGAACTGCGATCCGAAAGGTGTTAACAGAAGATTCTTACAAAAAGAATGCAGTCAGGTTACAAGAGGCGATTAAACAAGCTGGGGGAGTCGCGAAAGCGGCTGATATTATTGAACAGGTTGTAGCAACAAGCAAACCAGTAATACAGTAACTAAGATATTTTTTTCCCTCTATCACTGAGTAATCGTTCTAGCTAGTAATTCTAAGCAAATAATTTAATTGCTCACTAACAGCGTGCAAGGGCTGCTAGTGAATTGGTATTATGACTATCAATTCCAATTTCCTGAACGGATTCTTTTGATATCGTTATAAAGAGCAGACTTAAATTCATATCCTAGTAATTGTTTAAGCTTGGGAGTGGCACGGTCTAGAACTGTTTGCTGCATATCCCGCAACAGGTCTTCAAGGGGACGCACAAATTTAGGAGCATAGTTGCCAAGAATTGATACTCTTGGCTTTTCCGCAGAATTAACGGATGTATCATGCCAGCAAAGACCGTGTGAGATAATAACTGAGCCAGCTTTTCCTGTTACTTTTTGAGATATTTTTGGAAACTCAACTAAATCAGGTGGACTGCAATGTTTCTGGCTACCTTTAGCAAAAACTGGTGCGCCATTGTTGCTTGTAAAGTCCTCAACCATCCAAATTACTTGAATCTCCATCACCGGAGAAGCTGGAAAGGGCGGTTTCATCGTCCAATAAGGATAGTCTACGTGTACCCCCATGCTTGTTGCACCAGGGTTGAGGATGTGAGCAGAGAAACCACCGAGAGTCATATCTTTACCTAAAATGGCTTCAATGACTTCAATTACAGTGGGATGTTGCACCATCAACTCGAAGATTTCGCCCTTATATACTAAGCCGTATACTCGTTCTCTTTGTTCATCTATTAATAATTTTCCTTGTGGCTTCTCTTGCTCGGCGATTTTTAGAACAAGCGATCGGGCTTCTTCAGCTTGCGCCGGACTTAACACTTCAGGAATCAGAACATAACCATTTCCTTCAATAATTTCGCCTACCAAACTTGCAATGTCTTTCATGGCAAACGCCTCTCCAATAATATCTAATTCTACTTTTTATCCTTAGTTCATCACCATGATTCGATCACTCATAGATCTGCCAAGACTTAAATCATGGGAAAGAAAATTATAGGTTAAATTAAATTATTTTTGCAAATCCTTACACATCAACTTAACAACAGCTATTTTAAGCAGGTGTGAAACGTTTTTAACTCATGATAAGCGGTGGCGATCGCTCTATCATCTTAAAGTTATCTTATTATCTGATTTGATTAAGGGACAAGCACTTACTGCTGTTTGCCCATAAATTTATTCTTGAAGTGGGCATATATGGGCGCACCTTCTCCATTCTTCATATTATCTGTCAAATTACAAAAAACTGCAACTCTTTTTGGCAAAATTTATTGCTTGATCTGGATGCAAAGCATCTCTTTTTTGTGTTCCCAGGTTCTACCTGGGAACCAATGACAGTTTCCTCCTGCCTGTAAACGGGAACCCTGTTATGGGGTGGGGTTTACTGTCTTGCTAATAGTGGAGCAGCTTTTAACAACGTCTGCGTATAAGGATGCTGAGGATTAGTAAAGATATCGTGAGTCTTTCCCAGTTCTACAATTTGACCACTATTCATTACAGCAATGCGATCGCACAAAAACCTAGCTAACCATAAATCGTGAGTAATAAACAAATATGTTAAGTTAAATTCCTCTTTTAACTCCAACATTAAATCTAATACCTGCGATTGCACACTAGCATCCAACATACTCACAGGTTCATCACAGATTAACAACTTCGGACGCGTAATTAAAGCCCGCGCGATCGCAACTCGTTGTTGTTGTCCCCCAGATAAATCAGAGGGATATCTTTGATAATATTCTTCTGCTGGAGTTAACCCAACTCGCTCCAGCATTTTTATTACCTGTTCTTTTGCTGTATCTTCAGTAGCAAGGTTGTGAATAAATAACGGATCAGCAATACTTTCTCCCACCGTCATTAAGGGGTTAAGACAAGCATGAGGATCTTGAAACACCATTTGAATATCACGCCGCGATGCTCTTACTGACTGAGTAGACAGCTTAGTTAAATCTTTTCCCAAAAATTCAACTGTCCCACTTGTTGCGCGGACTAACTGCAAAATAGTGCGAGATAAAGTACTTTTACCACAACCCGACTCTCCCACTAATCCTAAAATTTCCCCTTGATACAAATCCAAATTAATATTATCCACAGCCTTGATAACTGTGTCTTGTTGCTTAAACAGTTTCTCAATAAAATTACGCTCTAAAGTATAGTATTGCTTCAAATCAGTCACACGCAAAATAGCTGTTTGCGCCTCCCCCCCATCAGTTAAATCCGTTGCCTCCTTTTCACTTACCGCTTGAATATGCAAGGCTGCTTCTAGTAGCGATTTGGTATATTCATGCTGTGGATTTTGAAAAATCTTTTGAGTAGCACCAGCTTCCACCATTTTTCCCTGGTACATCACAGCAATGCGATCGCAGTATTCCCCCACCATTGCCAAGTCGTGAGAAATTAAGATCAGCGCCATATCGCGCTCACGACATAAGCGAGTTAACTCCTGTAATATCTGCGCCGATACAGTTACATCTAAGCTAGTAGTTGGTTCATCGGCGACAATTAACTTAGGGTTGAGAAGTAAAGCCAGTGCGATCGCCACCCGTTGTCGCATCCCACCACTAAACTCATGGGGATACTGCGACCATCTACTCGCTTGTATTTTGACAGCTTCTAAGGTTTCAATTGCTTTTTCCTTCGCTCGTCGCCTTGATAATTGTGGTTGATGAGCTTGCAGCGTTTCTAAACAATGCTCACCAATAGTCATTAAGGGATCAAGGCGTGTCATCGGATCTTGAAATATCAGCGCCACCGCTTCACCACGAAAATGTTGTAACTCAGCAGGGGTCAAATCAAAAACCGACTGACCATTAAAACTTACCTTACCCTCAACTTGGGTGGAAGCTGGTAAGAGACGCATTGCTGCCCTTCCCAGCGTGGACTTACCACAACCAGACTCCCCAACCAATCCCAATTTTTCTCCTGGTTGGAGAGTAAAAGAAACGTCATCTACTGCCCATTGTGGCTGGGCGGTAGTGTGGGTGCTGGGATAGGATACCCGCAAATTTTCGACATTAAACAAAACTTGGGTCATGTTAGCGTTCAGCTATCAGCGTTCAGCTATCAGCTTAGAGGGAAATACTTGCTCAAGATTAGCTAATTATTAGGCTTGTTGCAAAAAGCCTAATTTTGTTTTTTAGAACGCCGATGGACGCAGATAAACGCAGATGGCAACAAAAATTTCAGGATTTTGGCTCATTGGTTTATTGAAGAATAATTTCTTTTAGTGGTTAATTAAGTAGAAATTATCGTTCATAGCTTTCCCACTTAACTTTATTTACAGATTTAGCTGATTGAGGAAAGACGTTTTATCTTTTTCACAACGCCTCATCAAATAAGCGGCCGCAAAATCTCCATTAGGGTGCTTTTCCAAAATAGCTGCTAACTCAAATACTTTCTCCGCAATTTCTGATCCTACTTTATCTACAATTGCTTGTCGCTCTTGTTCTGCGTGTTGATACTCGCGCATCCGCGCTTGCCATCCAGCCGTAAATAATTGTTCTATATGAGTATGCCATCCTAATTTTCCCAAAACTTCCCACTCGCCGCCATCACACCAAATACCATTACAGCTAGAACAGCGTTCTATATAAAATGAGGTTTTTAAGCTAACCTTGGCGCGAGACAAAATGCGCTGGCAATCTGGACACAACGCTGCTTTGTTATCAAAAGGGGATGGTACATAATCCAGATGATGTATTTGCGAAAATAATTCCGGTTCCCCAGATGCGCTGCCTTGATGCCAAGTTTCATAATCGTTAGCGCGAATCCAGCTACCTTGGCAATCCTGGCAAGAATTAACAGCTAAATTGCCGCTCAAGGTGCTATCCATTAATGGTGAATGCTTGCATTTGGGACAGTTCACAGAAATTTACCTCCTAATATGATGATTTTATTCCGTTTGGAGGATGGATTCGCACCAACCAATCAAACTTTTGATCCGATGATCAAAAGCTTCTCGCCTTTGCTCTTTAGTCTCCCGATGCTGCGATGCCTGCAAAAACATCATATCCATCTGTAACATCCGCATCAGCCGATGGATTTCGGTTAAATAAGATTGCATACGTGATCCCGCAGGCAAATCTAGCTGATCGTTGCTTAAATTCAAGATTTGGCTAGTAAAAATTTGCTGCGCTTTCTGCAAGGCAGCATTTACGGATGCGCCCTCCTGATTCGGGCGATCAGCAGCTTTTTGGAGTTGCAAGAGGGCTTGTAAAAATTCCTGGTAGCGATCGCGATGTGACGGTGGTAACATTCAGAGATAGTTAGACTAAGATTAATGTAAAGAATTTTGTCTAATTGATAAAGAAGATCGCTCCTAAGAATGTTTGCCTGCGTCTAATGAGATGAAAGCAAGATTTCCTTCAAAAAGTGCGATGTCTTCGACGGGCTACGCCTACCGCGTTTCTACACAAAATAGTCGTATATACCGATCCTGAGATAGTCAGAATCCGTCCGTCAGATTTCAGGATGGCAATATTGACGGGTTTCTGACAGGGCAGGTAGATCGGGCTATTAGACATTACTACTTGGGTGGTTAATCCCACCTCTAAAATCTCAACTACCTAAATTATTAATAAAAATGCTAAATAGTGTGAACGCCCCATCTACCTCCCCTTCAACTTCTACTCCCGCTCCTACTTCTAATCCCACAATCAATTCCAAAATTGATTGTGTAATTCCTGACTGGCTACAGCAATGCTTAATTACTCGCCCCCAGCCCGATCAAGATGTGTCTGCTGATGTCAATGTGCAGGATGCAGATTTGATTTGCCGAGCATTTGAATTTGGTTACAATCTCCACGACGGTCAACGTCGCGCATCTGGAGAACCATACATTTGCCATCCTGTTGCTGTTGCTGGATTGTTGCGGGATCTTGGTGGTAGCAGTGCGATGATCGCTGCGGGATTTTTGCATGACATCGTTGAAGATACCGATGTCACTCTAGATGATCTCGAAAAAATGTTTGGTAACGAAGTCCGGCGACTGGTAGAAGGAGTTACCAAGCTTTCTCAATTTAATTTTTCTAGTAAAAAAGAACGCCAAGCTGAGAATTTTCGCCGGATGTTCATAGCGATGGCTCATGACATTCGGGTAATTGTGGTAAAACTAGCAGATAGACTGCATAATATGCGGACATTAGAGCATCTGCCAGATGAAAAACGCCGACGCATTGCCTTAGAAACACGAGAAATTTTTGCTCCACTAGCAAACCGCTTGGGGATCGGACGTTTTAAGTGGGAATTAGAAGATTTAGCGTTTAAATATTTAGAACCCGAAGCTTATCGAAAAATTCAAACTTTAGTAGCAGAGAAACGTACAGACCGTGAAGCCAGACTAACTAATGTCACAGAAATTTTGAAGCAAGGTTTGACGGCATCTGGAATTGAGTGTCTAGACTTGAGTGGTCGTCCTAAGCATCTTTATGGAATATATCAAAAGATGCAACGGCAGCAGAAAGAATTTAATGAAATATTCGATCTAGCTGCTATGCGAATCCTTGTTAAGACAAATGAAGAATGTTACCGTGCTTTAGCAGTTGTTCACGATGCTTTTCGTCCGATCCCTGGTAGGTTTAAAGACTATATTGGTTTACCAAAGCCTAACCGCTATCAATCTTTGCATACAACTGTAGTTAGTCTCAATGGTCGTCCTTTAGAAATCCAAATCCGTACTCAGCAAATGCACCATATTGCAGAGTATGGGATTGCGGCTCATTGGAAATATAAGGAAACCGGAAATTCTAATCGTACCAAGTTGACAGGAACAGATGAAAAGTTTACTTGGTTGCGTCAATTATTAGATTGGCAAAATGATCTCAAAGATGCTCAAGAATATTTAGAAAACGTTAAAGATAATTTATTTGATGATGACGTTTATGTATTTACGCCACAAGGTGATGTAGTACCCCTAAGTCATGGTGCAACAACAGTTGATTTTGCCTACCGGATTCATACAGAGGTAGGTAATCATTGTGCTGGTGCTAAGGTAAATGGACGAATTGTTACTTTGGATACGCACCTTAGTAATGGGGATATTGTAGAAATTATCACTAGAGAAAATAGCCGTCCTAGCTTAGACTGGCTGAATTTTGTCGCAACGACTGGGGCAAAAAATCGGATTCGGCAGTGGTATAAGAAATCGCACCGCGAAGAAAATGTTGCCCGTGGACGAGAATTACTGGAGAAAGAATTAGGTAGAAATGGTTTTGAATCTTTGCTGAAATCTGAACCGATGCAGGCAGTAGCGCATCGCTGCAATTATCATACTGTTGAAGATTTATTGGCGGGTTTAGGTTATGGGGAAGTAACTCTTAACCAGGTAGTAAATCGCTTAAGAGATAATATTAAGGCATCTCAACCGATCGCTCCTTTATTAGATGTTCTACCTTCGTCCTCTAGTTCTCATACAAACGGACGCTCAGGTGCTAACACTTCTAGTAAATCCCCAATTGCTGGTATTGAAGGGTTGCTTTATTACCTAGCTGGTTGTTGTAACCCGATCCCAGGAGAAGGCATAATTGGCGTGGTAACTCGTGGCGCTCGTGGAATTTCTATTCATCGACAAGGCTGCACAAATGTCGAAAATATTGAAGGCGATCGCTTAGTACCTGTGAGTTGGAATCCTGTTGATTCTGATGCTAGACGCGCCCAAACTTATCCGGTAAACATTCAAATTGAAGTTCTCGATCGGGTGGGTGTACTAAAAGATATTTTGTCTCGCTTGACCGACCATAATATCAATGTGCGTAATGCTCAAGTCAGAACTCATCAAAATAGACCAGCAGTGATTGATTTGTGTATTGATATCCGCGATCGCCAACAACTTGAGCGTTGTTTCACCCAAATCAAGCAAATGAGCGATGTTTTGAATATGAAGCGGGTGCTTAGTTCTTAAGCTGTTGTGTTTTAGGAGGGAGGAAGGAGGAGAGAGGGCAAGAGATTTTGATAACTTTTCTTCTTTATTCCAAATGTACAAGCTTATATGCGCGATCTTCTTAACTAACTGTTAGATTGGTGATTGGTGATTGGTGAAGTGTCGCTGGTCATTGATAATTGTTAATTGATAATTGTTAATTGATAATGAAGCGCTCTGCCTGTCTAATTTTTAATCCTGTTGCAGGTCAAACTGATCCCGACCAAGATTTAGAACAAATCCGCTCAATTTTAGAGCCAGAAATTGACCTAGATATTAGATTGACAACAGCAGAAATTGATGCTTCTGAACTAGCTGCTCAAGCTATAGCACAGGGAGCTAGTACAATTATTGCTTCTGGAGGCGACGGCACTCTTTCTGCTACTGCGGGTGCTTTAATCGGTAAAAATATTCCTTTGGGGATTATCTCACGGGGGACAGCCAATGCTTTTGCAACAGCCTTAGAACTACCAGATACGATTGAAGCAGCTTGCCAAACAATCTTGGGTGGTACAACGCGGGTAGTAGACGCGGCTTATTGCAACGGCTTGCCAATGGTGTTACTTGCAGGAATTGGTTTTGAGGCAGAAACAGTCGAAAAAGCTGACCGAGAAAGTAAAAGCCGTTTGGGAATGTTGGCATATATTCTGGGAGGAATACAGCTATTAGGAGAAATGCCCAAATTTGAAGTTGAAATTGAAACTGAAGATAAAGTGGTGAAGGTAACGGCTGCGGCGGTAACTATTGCTAATGCTGCGCCGCCTACTTCCATACTTGCTCAAGGGCCAGCAGGGATTATTGTTGATGATGGGTTATTGGATGTAACTGTAGTAGCACCACTAAATATTACAGGGGCGATCGCAGCTTCTTATCATTTACTCAAAACTGCTTTAGCAGGAAGTGCTGTTGAACGTGATGATATTGGTTATTTACGCGCTAGCAGACTTAAAGTTAGAACTAATCCGCCTCAAAAAGTTGTGCTTGATGGCGAAATTATCGGTACAACACCAGTTGATATTGAGTGTGTACCTGGTGGATTAACTTTGTTGGTTCCCAAGGTAGAACAAGAACCTGTTGTAGCTGAAAAACTTGAAGGGCTACCAAACTTAACTGTTGAACCTAAATTAACTGAGGGTTTTGAATAAAGGTAATTTAAAATAAACTTCAGCTATTTGGCTGAGGTTTATTCAGCTATCTGGCAGATTCAGGCTGCTTGCTGAAATTACAAGATGAAAGCAGTTGTTTACGCCGATCAAAATTTTGCACAAACTTGTTTTTATCAAAAAATATCAATAAAAAGTAATTTTAGCATATTATTATATACCATCTGGTTGTCATAAATATAACTATTGAAACATGAGTTAATTAATCTTAAAATTTATTTAGGGATTTGGTATAAAAACCTGTGATTTTACATCTATTCTGTTGCTAGGAGTAAATAAATGTGGATATAGTTGTCAATCTATCCTTAAAGATTCTCTTAGCTGAGGACAATGTGATTAACCAAAAGGTGGCATCGCAGATGTTGAAACAGCTAGGGTTGAAAGCAGATTTAGCTACTAATGGTTTGGAAGTACTCGATGCCCTACGGCATCAGCAATATGATGTAGTGTTAATGGATGTGCAAATGCCAGAAATGGACGGCATTGAAGCTACACGCCAAATCCGCCAGGAGTGGAACCAAGAAAACAACCCTTGGATTATTGCTGTGACGGCAAATACCATTGGTGGGGTGCGGGAGGAATGTTTAAGTGCAGGAATGAATGACTTCATTAGCAAACCGCTCAAAAAAGATATCTTGATGGAAGCGTTGAGCAAGTGTCCTGCATTAACTCAAACATCTGCGACAGCAAATGAGCCGCCGCCTATAGAACCAATAAATGATCCCCAGATAATATAGTTCTTAAGGAATATCGCTGGTGAAATTGGCTCCTGAGTTGTTGAAAAGAAGCAATTAATAGCTACGTGGTAAACAGAAGAACGGCGGGATCAAGAATGAACACGGCTTCTCTACTTCAACATCCCCCAATAGTTTTGGTTGTAGATGATGATAAGATGACTAGGCAACTGCTACGTCGAGCAATGGAGCAACAAGGTTATCAGGTAGTAGAGGCTAGTAATGGAGAGGAGTGTCTCCAGGCTTATGAAAATTATCAACCGCATATTATTTTAATTGATGCACTGATGCCTGTAATGGATGGCTTTACCTGCTGTACCTACTTACAAAAGCTACCAGGGGGCGATCGCACACCAATTTTGATGATTACATCACTAGATGATAAAGAGTCAGTTGACCGAGCATTTGCAGTTGGAGCTACTGAGTACGTCACTAAGCCAATTCACTGGCCTGTATTATTACAAAGAGTACGACGTTTAATCAATCAATTTTTATTAGTTGAACAGCTTGAAGCGGCGAATCTGGAATTGCAACGCCTAGCTAACAGCGATGGTTTAACTCAGGTGGCAAACAGACGACGATTTGATGAATATTTTGACGAGGAATGGCGGCGGCATTCAAGAACATTTCTACCTTTATCTCTAATTTTGTGTGATATTGACTTTTTTAAGATATATAACGATACTTACGGTCACCAAGCTGGTGACGAATGTTTAAAATTAGTTGCTAATACGATCAGTAGTAACGTCAAACGAGCAGGGGACTTAGTTGCTCGTTATGGGGGAGAAGAATTTGTTGTGCTTTTACCAAATACTTTAGGTAAAAATGCCTTTGAGGTAGCCGAAAGAATTCAAGAAAACTTGAAAGAATTGCAGATACCTCATGCAGGTTCCTTAGTTAGTAAATCTGTCACCTTAAGCTTGGGTGTATCTAGCACTTATCCCCACAGGGAGCAATCAAAAGCACTGCTGTTAGCTAGTGCAGATAAAGCCTTGTATCAGGCTAAAACAGCAGGGCGCGATCGCACAATTTTAAATGTGATAGATAACTAGGCCATCGGTCGTTGTTAATTGATAATTGTTAATTGATTAAATTAAGCCTGCTGATTCATAAAGTCGTCTTAGGGTAGCCAGAATTTTATCGCCATAATCTAAATCCGCAGCCCAACGACCACTAAGTTGTTGAAGTAAAGGAGCAATCCCACGTGTAACAAAACGAAAACGGGGATCTACCAATTCCTGAACTAAAGGCTCTAGACTGGCGTAAGCTTTTAAATGTTGGATATGCGCCCGCACTCCAAGTCTGGCACTGGGAAAAGTTGCACCCTCTGCTTCACCACCAATTGAACCTAAACCTGCAAAGTTATTTTGCTCAGGTCTAATATCACCTCCAAACCGCAAAAATCCTGTTTCTACACACATTTGGCAGAAAGCAATATCATAATTAACTCCCTCAACAGAAGCTTCTTCACGGTAAAGTTTGGGTAAATCAGAAAACTGGGTAAATCCAGTCTCGTTATTAGCTTTGAGGAACATCATTAGTTGTACTTCAGAGGAATTGCCATGACCCATAATTCGATCAATCTGACCAGGACAAATCTCTAAAATTGAGCGTAAAATAACTGTACGATTAGCACTATCCCAAGCTATTGAAACATTAAAATCCCGTAATTCAATTGCTTTGACATAAACCACACCTTTGTATGGGAAACGACGAACATTTGGGGCATTGCTTAGGTCAACTCTAAGGCGATCTACTAAGTCAATAGGAATGTAGGCGTTATCATTAACTAGGATGCCCTTTTCTCCATAAACTTGATTATTAATCTTGATATTAATCGGTGTATAAGTAGGGTTTTCTACAGGCTGACTAATGCTACCTCGACTCCAAGATTCCAACCCGTCGGCGATTCCCAGTGCAAGATCACGGCGACGATTTTGAATGATAAACCTATCATCTGGATTGGTTAAAAACCCAACCTGCATCAACATTGAGGGCAGCGAGACATCGCGACAAAATGCGACACGCCCAATCCCAGTAGCGGTGTCTGGTTTTGCACCTCGGTTAGGTAGCTGAGGAACCCGACGCAGCAATGCTAACAACAGCATTTCTGCCTGCTTTTTGCGTTCTGCATTATTGGCAATATAAAACACAGCAGAACCTCGGACATCTGGGTTGCCATAAGCATCAGCATGAATTTCTATGCTGATATCACCTTGACGAGCGCGGGAATTAATCCAGCTAATTGTTCCCTTCAAACTCAAGTCGTCGGGAACTGAAAAGACTTCAAAACCACGCGATCGCATTTCTGGCAGAATTAAATCGCGCAGCAATATCATTTCTTGCGCTTCTGTTGTACCTCCTGCAACTGCCCCAGCGTCGCGACGACCTGATTCAATGCCACCGTGAGCAGCAGAAATAAATATCCGTCCCATTTATAAATTTTTCCTGATGATTAATTTTTACTTGTTGGTTGTTACTAGCTATAGATAAGTAAGTCAACATGATTAAACATATTACCCCACCCCCCAGCCCCCTCCCCGTTAACAGGGAGAGGGAGATTTTAGGAAGATAAAAAGTAGTCTGAGTTGGTGCATAATAGCACTAACCAATAACAGCAGCCATTGCTCTGTTGATTGCTTGCAAGGCTCGATCTACTTCTGTAGCGGTGACAATTAGTGGTGGCACAAAACGAACTACTTTTGCACCAGCAGGGACTAATAACAAACCTTCTGCCATGCACGCTTTAACTATATCAGCAGCAGTTAGCTTTGTATCGGCATGGAGTTCCATACCGTTGATTAAGCCCCAGCCCCGCACTTCGGTAATATGATCGGGGTAGTTAGTTGCGATCGCTTTTAACCCTTGTCTTAATTGTTCACCTCGTTGCTCAACATTTTGCAGCAGGTGTTCTTTTTCTAAGGTTTGGCAAACAGAAAGTGCGACAGCGCAAGCAAAGGGATTTCCACCAAATGTGCTGGCGTGATCTCCTGGTTGGAAGACGTTACAGAATTGCTTACATAAAGTTGCACCGATGGGAATGCCACCGCCTAGTCCTTTGGCGCTGGTGAAGATATCTGGCTCTATGCCCAGGTTTTCATATCCCCAGAACTTACCAGTCCGACCCATGCCGACTTGCACTTCATCTAAGATTAATAAAATCCCTTTTTCGTCGCAAATCTTCCGAATCTGTTGGAAGTAAGCAGCATCTCCAGGACGCACACCACCTTCTCCCTGTAGAGGTTCTAGGAGAATTGCAGCTACTTGACGCTCTTGAGCATCGAGTTGTGCGATCGCTGTTTCTATTGCGGCAATATCGTTGTAAGGTACATAGTGGAAACCAGGCATTAAGGGATCGAAGTTTTGCTGATACTTCGGTTGACCAGTAGCGGTAATCGTTGCTAGTGTCCGTCCGTGAAAACTAGCATGAGCAGTTAAAATTACTGGTTGCTTAATTCCTAAGACTGTGTGGGCATATTTGCGAGCTAATTTAATCGCTCCTTCATTGGCTTCGGCACCAGAGTTGCAGAAAAATACCCGATCAGCACAGGAATGCTCAATTAGCCATTTTGCCAACTCTCCTTGTACTGGGATGTAATACAAGTTAGAAACATGATGCAGCTTTTGCATTTGCTGGGTTACTGTTTCTACCATTACAGGATGGGCGTGTCCTAATGTACAAGTAGCAATTCCAGCAACAAAATCTAGGTATTCTTTCCCGTTAGTATCCCAAACTTTGCTTCCTTGTCCCCGTTCTAAAGCTAAGGAAAAACGCCCGTATGTAGGCATCACAGACTCATCAAAGCCTTCTGGACTAAATAAGCTAGAGATGACTGGTGCTGATTCGGCTGGGATGGAGGGATGATCGACTAAGGTTTCTATGCTCACTATTTAACTCCTATGATATTTTTTAGCATTTTAATGACAATTGATTGAAAGTTCTGCATTAACAAAACTTACGCGGCGTTGCCCCCTGTGACCAAGATGGTGACACTACATTTGGTATATGTATAACACAAGTGACGACAAATGTAGTACGGAGATCATGAGCGCGGGTTTATTTGCGTAAGTCCTGATTAATTTAAACAGTGAAAAATTAATAAATTCATCTTTATATAAGTTAATTGCAGATGTATTCAACGCTAGAACAAAAATATCGACGCATTCAAAAAGAGCTAATTGCAGGTGCGATCGCTCTAGGTTTTGTTTTCATCATTGGCACGCTGTGGTACAGGTTAGTCGAAGGCTGGCATTGGTCAGATGCCGTTTATATGACGGTGATTACCCTCGCGACGGTGGGTTATGGCGAAATTAATCCTTTAGGCGATCGCGGACGCATTTTTACGATCACTCTAATTATGATGGGAGTGATCAGTATCGGTTACATTGTTAACAGATTTACAGAAGCCTTGATTCAAGGCTATTTTCAAGAAGGTAGACGACTTCGACAACATCGACGCATAGTGGACTCTTTAGATAAACACTACATTATTTGCGGATTTGGACGTACAGGGCGACAGATTGCCCTGGAATTTCAGGCGGAAAGTATTCCGTTTGTGGCGATAGATTTTGAAAGTCACCAGATTCAGGAAGCGCAAGAACTTGGTTATATTGCTGTTCAAGGCGATGCTACTTTAGATGAAACTTTAATTAAAGTGGGAATTGAACGGGCGCTGTGTTTAGTTGCTGCGTTACCTTCTGATGCGGAAAACCTCTACACTTTGCTGTCGGCAAAAACGCTTAATCCTGAGATTCGGGCGATCGCACGGGCGAGTACTGAAGAAGCCTTGAAAAAGCTACAACGCGCTGGAGCAGATGCAGTTGTCTCCCCCTATATTACTGGTGGCAGACGCATGGCTGCTGCGGCACTTAGACCCCAAGTAATGGATTTTGTGGATGGTATCCTGACTGGGACAGACCGCGCTTTCTATATGGAAGAATATTTGATTAACTCACAAACCTGTCCAGTAGTGGGGAGAACACTAAGAGAAGCACGACTGCGATCGCAATCTGGCGCACTGGTTTTAGCGATTCGTCGTGCTGATGGTACGCTGATTGGAGGGCCAACGGGTGAAACGGAATTATTACACGGAGATCTATTAATTTGCATGGGTACTGCCGAGCAATTGCGGCAACTTAATCAGATTTTAGAACCCATGCGCCCAAATTTGCCACGACCACCTAAATCAATTAACAATTAACAATTATCAATTATCAATTAAGAGCGTACTTGCCCCGTATATATACGTTAGGCATAATTGCTCATTGTTCAGTTTTATTGCTATAGATAGAAAATATTCCGTGAATATACTGTGGTGGGTAAGGTGAAAATTAAGTTAGATGTAACAAAAACTAGATAATTGAAATAGTAATTTATAAAAGCTGAAATTTTCTTAAATATAAATAGTGATTAAAAATTTGTCTGATAACTCGCGGAGGCTGATCTAAATGCTCCATGCAGGTGTAGCAATGGCTAGCACTTATGACTGGCGCTTAGTTGCACTGTCAGTATTAATTGCGGTGATCGCCTCTTATACGGCTTTAGATCTCGCTGGCAGAGTGACAGCAGCCCAAGGGAAAGCCCGAATCGGTTGGCTAACTGGCGGTGCGATCGCAATGGGAACTGGCATTTGGGCGATGCACTTTGTGGGAATGTTAGCTTTTGAAGTGCCGCTTCAAGTAAGCTATGACCTTTTAATAGTAGTAATTTCCATGCTGGCTGCGATCGCTGCATCTGGCTTGGCGTTGTTTTTGGTAAGTGGGGCTGCTTTAGGAATTTCTCGGTTGCTAGGCGGCAGCCTGTTTATGGGAGTAGGTATTGCTACTATGCACTACACAGGCATGGTGGCTATGCAGATAGATGCAATCACTGTGTATAACCCGTTGTTAGTAGCAGTGTCGGTAGCGATCGCGATCGTCGTTTCTATGGTTGCTTTGTGGTTGGCATTTCAGCTACGCAACGCTAATACAGATGTCGGTAGGTGGCGTAAAATCGGTAGTGCGATCGTCATGGGTGCGGCTGTACCTTCGATGCACTATACAGGTATGGCAGCAGCTAGTTTTATACCTATTAATACCAATGAGACATTCCATGCCACAGTTAACAGTTTAATCCTGGCGATTTCTATTGGAATTGCTACTTTAATCATCCTTGGTTTAGCTTTACTAACAGCGTTTTTTGATCGTCGCATCTCTGCGGAAGTTTTGAGGTCAGAAATATTTGAAAGTAGCGAAAAACGCTTCCGCGCGATGATTCAAAATTTGCAAGTAGCTGTAATACTGGTGAGTGCGGAATTAGAAATAATTATTAGCAATCAAGCTGCGATTAACTTGCTAGGCTTAACTGAACATGATCTCTCAGGCAAAGTTTGTCTGAATTTAAGTAATAACGTCATTCAAGAAGATGGCACAGAATTTCCGCAACAACTTCAACCAATAGCACAAGCGATCGTTACCCGTCAGCCAGTACATCACGTAGTAATGGGTGTTTATCATCCGGTAACACTAAATTTAATTTGGTTGCTAGTTAATGCAGATCCCCAATTCGCGGTTGATGGCAGTATTAACCGAGTGATCTGCACTTTTAGTGATATTACTAAAAGTAAACAAGACGAAGCTGCTAAACGAGAAAGTGAACAACGCTTCCGTCAAATAGCAGAAAATATCGGTGAAGTTTTCTGGATGACTGATTTACAACAGCAGCGAATGGTTTATGTCAGTCCTGCATATCAGCAAGTTTGGGGGCGTAGCTGCGAAAGTTTGTATCAGGAACAAAAGTCTTTCTTAGATGCGATCCATCCAGAAGATCAAGGGCGAATACTTGCTGCTTTTTCCAAACAAGTTAGCGGAGAGTATAATGAAGAATATAGAATTATTCAGCCTGATGGTTCAATTCGTTGGATCAACGATCGCGCTTTTCCAGTTTACAACGAGTCAGGAGAAGTATACAGGATTACAGGAATTGCCGCAGATATTACCGAACGTAAGCAAGCAGAAGAAAAAGTCCGACAATCAGAAGCTCAATATCGTCACTTAGCTCAACGGGAAGCATTACTTAATAGTTTAGCTAACCAAATTCGCACCACTTTAGATCTGCCTAAAATTCTTGAAACCGCAGTTAATGAAATCCGGAATTTATTACAGATTCATCGGTGTAATTTTCAGTGGTATCGCACAGATGTTGAGCCAAATTATTTTGAATTAATTCAACAAGCTTGTGAGACAACCATTGCTGATGTTTGTCACTACGACTTGCTTAAACAAGTCCCAGCACTGGGTGAACAAATTGTTAAACTTAATTTCTTTCGTTCCGATAGTCTTTCTACAGATAGTAATTTAGATGCTAATAGTAGAGAGAGAATAGCTTACTTAGGTTTAACTGCTCTCCTGGCGCTGGTAGTTCCAACTAAAACTGGTAAAACTGGTGTCATAATTTGCGAGCATTACAATCAGCCTCGCCCTTGGAATGATTATGAGATAGAACTTTTAAAAGCAGTTACAGACCAATTAGCGATCGCAATTGACCAAGCAGAAATTTACACCACAAGTCGTTTTGCTGCGACTACCGCCCAAGTGCAAGCTGCACAACTCCAAAAAGCTTTAGCTGATCTCCAGCAAACTCAAGCCCAATTAATTCAGACAGAAAAAATGTCTAGCTTGGGTCAAATGGTAGCTGGCGTAGCTCACGAAATCAATAATCCTGTCAACTTTATTCAAGGTAATTTACAACACATTAATAACTACGCACAAGATTTGTTAGAGCTTTCTGAACTATACCAACAGCGCTTTCCCGATCCTGGTACGGAAATTTTAGAGAAGTTTGAGGAAATAGATTGGGAATTTTTAAAAGATGATTTACCAAAATGTCTTTCCTCTATGAAAGTGGGTACTTCTCGGATCAGAGAAATTGTTTTATCTTTGCGTAATTTCTCGCGCTTGGATGAAGCAGAGATGAAGCTTGTTGATCTTCACGAAGGTATTGATAGTACCCTGCTAATTTTGAAACATAGATGGCAAGCAAAAGCAGGTAATATTGGTATTCAAATCGTAAAAAAATATGGTAATCTACCAATGGTAGAATGCTATGCTGGACAACTCAATCAAGTATTAATGAATATTTTGGCTAATGCAATTGATGCACTAGATAACCAAGAGTCTCCAAGAATTATTACTATTAGTACAGAATTAAGCTTAGAAAATTCATCTGTACATTACCAGTTGCATCAACAAATAAAAAATTCTAATTCGCCAACTGCTTTAATACGGATTAGTGATAATGGACAGGGAATGACTGAAGAAGTTAAAAAACGCATATTTGATCCATTTTTTACCACTAAAAAAATCGGTGATGGTACAGGGTTGGGCTTGTCAATTAGCTATCAAATTGTGGTGGACAAGCACAAGGGTAAATTAGAGTGTATTTCAGCCCCAGGGAAGGGTACAGAGTTCATTATTGAAATTCCTCTACAGCAGCAAAATCAGTACTCTACTACTACGGTGGCTGTGACTACAGAGTGAGAAGGATGATATTTTAATTAGTCGAGTTTCAAAGCATTTACAGGAACTTCATCCCAAGAAGTGACAGTTCTTAAACGCGCTACCCAACCGGATTGTTTTTGGGAATCTGTTAAATTTTGTTGAAAAGATTCATGACAATCTTTTGCCATGTCTTCATTACAACAAGCAATACAAGAATATAATAGACCAGATGGATCGAGTTGTTCGTTTACCCAAATTGTTGTCATAATTGCTTTCCTTCTAACGTTAGATTAGTAGATTTAATCAAGATTAACGAGATTAAATGCTCTGAGATATAGCGAGTGCTTGATTTGCCATGATAGTGAGTGATTCACCATTAACTCGACAAATGCGCCACTCATCTAATATTGATGCTCCCATACTTTTATAGAATGCGATCGCAGATTCATTCCAGTCTAAAACACTCCACTCTAAACGTCCACAATCACGGGATACAGCTAATTTAGCTAAGTAGGTCAGCAAAGCTTTACCAATACCCTGACGGCGATATTCTGGTAATACAAATAAGTCTTCTAAATAGATTCCTGGTTGAGTTAAAAATGTCGAATAATTATGGAAAAATAAAGCAAAACCTACTGATTTTTCTTCATATTCTGCTATAATAGCTTCTGCATAAGGTTTACTGCCAAACAAATGTTGTTCTAGGTTTTCAGGATTTCCTGTGACAGCATCGGAAAGCTTTTCGTATTCTGCTAAAGCTTGAATTAAGTTAAATATTGCAGGGACATCAGCAGGTGTAGCTGAACGTACAATTAATTCAGTGGTCATGATTCACGCTTAATAGTTCATTGCCATTGAACCATAAACTAGCCGAGACTAAGCATAATTTAGCAGATTTAAAAGTTCTTGATCAATTGGTGTGGTAACTAAAAGTTGGTGTTTTATGTCTCCCCACTTCATACCCTGACGTATTTTGTAATTAGTGATAATTTCAGGTATTTGTTCTGAGATTAACACCTGGGGTGGGGAAAGTTGACCGAGAAGACGCGCTTGTTGGTAGTGGTGCGATCGCATCAATTCCCGATCCAATAGTTGAGCTATGATCTCAGCAGGTAGATTTGCTTGATCTAGCAAGAGTAAATAATTATCTGTTGGTATCCTGACAGGTACTAAGCTTTGAAAAAAGGTTTTCTCTAGGGGTAACTGGTTAAGGATATCTCGCACAAAATCCTCGTGTAGTTTTTCCCCTACTAAATCACTTGTAGTTTCAGTCCGTCCCAAAAATTCTAGGCATGGTGTTTCTAAATAATAATGGGTAACGCGAATGCGATCGCCTATTCGATAACGATATAATCCTCCCTTCTGAGAAATAATGATCGAGTAAGCTTTTCCCTTTTCGAGTTGGTGAAGGTGATAAATATTTCCTTGATGTTCAAATTCAAAAAACACCTCATTTAGTATAGGGACACATCCTTGCGCCTTAATTAAAGGAATCGTCATCGGTGCTTCTGTCGCCAGTAGTCCTTTACCTTGTACCATGACATTAGGAAAGAGCGATCGTAAATAATTTGCTTGTTCCTTAGCATGGACGCTATCCCAGCAGGAAATAAGTTTTAGTTCAGACCAAAGTTTTGACCAATTAATTTTATCTTCTAATAGTAGTTGATAGCGTTCCGTTGAAATTTTATTTTGTAGTTGTTCAGCAAGTCTTTGTTGATTAGCTTGGATATAATCTAAATGAACCTTTAAAAAACTGGGATTCCAAATCGAGATAATTTCTAAATCTTCTTCTAATAATAGAGTTTGAGCTAGTTTATCTTTAAAAATTAGAGGAGCACAGATGCGATTAATTCCAGGTGGAGAAACTATAAATAAATTTATCAACCACCTTAACCAACCATCCAAATATTCTGAATCATCTTCTAAACCGACGTTAACACCTTGATGAGTAGTAGCAGAATCCCCTAATTTAGGAGAAATACAAAAATATATTTTACCAGTAGAAAAGTCTGTGCCATTAATTATTAAATCGTACGCCCAAACACAAAACATCTGGCTAAAAGATTTCCGCAAAGATTTTGTATAAGGAATTAACTTAGCGGCGCTACGACTTCCAGAAGTTTTTTCATAAAATATTATAGGTTCAGGAGTTAGCAAACTTTTATGAGAAACTCCTGAGTTAATCCATTTCTGGATATCTTCATATTCAACTATGGGTATGTGTTCCCAATCATTAATTGATTGAATACCGAGATAATTACCATATTCACTTTTAACAAGACGCTGAATAATTTCTTTCTGGACTATTTTTTGGACAGCTTGAGGGTTTGCTAAAGCTTGATAAAATTTATCACTCACAGGCGCGATAATATGAGCGAAAAGCTTAATTATTAAACGCAGCATAGAATTTTAGTTTATGGCTGTTTTGTTTTTTTATTGAGATAAATATTAGTAGCAACAGGTATATATGATCCATCTTCAATTACAACACCAGGCGCTAAATGAGAACCAGCACCTAAAAAGACATTATTACCAATTTTTACCTTTTTTACATACAACATCAAATTTTGTTTCTTTGGTTTAATGGCATGGGAAAGTATAGTAATACGATGTCCAAAAACTACGCGATCGCCTATTTCAATTAATCCGCGATCGGCTATTTCTAGTGCAGGAGTCCAATAAACACCCTTACCAACCTGAGAACCCCATAACCTCAACCATAAAGAAAAAGCGCCAGGAATTAAACGTAATAGTGTTTCTAAAGCTGGAAATGCAATATAAATTACTTGGATTTGATGACTCCCCCACCAAGGCGAATACTGTTGACCAACTAAATAACTAATCCCCTCCTTAACAGGATAAAAATGTTGATGAATCCAATATGCTAATAGCGGCAAGCAATATAAAGAAAAAATTAAAGCTAAAATACTAAAGATATTTGGATAGAAACACATCCATGTAAAAGATGCCCCCGCCATCAGCATTACTAATGTGGGAAATAAAGAAAGGATGATACTGAGAAGGGTCATTAATTAGGTATTAAAAAGTAACTTAATTTTACGCTGGGCATTAGAAGGGAAAAAATAGCTTTTGAGCCAGAGTAAGATGAGTTTTAATACCTAGTAAATCAGGTATGCGATCGCACTCATAATAAGTACCATGTAGCTGATCCCAGAACTTAAAATTTGCGCCATAATTGCAAGCAATTACACCCCTAGCATGATGCCATGCGTGGTCTTGGGGTAAAATCAGCCAGTTGGATATTAAACGGTATAGTAACGAATTTGGTGTAGGTGCGATCGCGCTATGTCGCCACAAATCCAAAGCACAAGTAACAGTTACACCCGCAATGTACCAACTGGGATCTTGTAATAGATAAATAAACAGCGCGTGAACCCAGAGATAAATAATAAAGAAGCTTGTCCATAAAGTATTGCGAGAAGTTCCCAATACTTGCATTTCTGTTACAGTGTGATGTACTAAATGTAGTCGCCACAACCAGCGACTATGCAGCAGTCGATGATTCCAGTAATACAGGTAATCTACTAATACAAAGCTGAGTAAAAATGCGATTACGGGGGGTAAATTCCAGCTTTGATGATAATTAGGTAATAAATAGTTGTAAATTTGATAAACAACGGTAATTTGTAGTAGGGGAATGATTATTCCTTGAAAGCCTAAGCCAACAGTATCCAGTATCCAATCTTCTCGGCTTTTGTGGATGAGCTTTGTAAGTTGATGTTTATTGGTGAATGTTAGCGTTAATAAAAATACAAAAGCTAAAAATACTCCCATAGTTATTTTTAATGATAAGTTTTTGGGTTAGGAATAATGGTTTTTATTAGGACACAGATGTACGCAGATAAACACAGATGGACACAGATATGATATTTAATTGGCTTGTTGGGATGATTGGATATTCGTTAAACCCAGAAGTTTACTTTTACCGACTTATCTACAAGTTGTCGTGGATCTTCTCCCGCCTCAATTTTGTTTCTAATTGATTCAACAAAAACATGGATTGTATCGGCGGACGTGTTAGAGAAGTGAGTACCATATTTTTCTATAACTTCTTGTTGAATACCCATGATTTCAACATCTTGGTTAATAATATGTTGAGCAGTCCAGCGTACAAAGGGACGGGCAATTTTATTTAAAATTCCATAATTGAATGTGACATCTGTGTAAACAAGCGTCGAGTTTTCTGTTTCTGGGATAGATTGACTGGTGATAAAAAATCTTCTATGCGCTCCCATGTTATATTCAACACTGGTAATGTTTGGCATATAAAAGCTATCGGTGTGTTTAATTTCGTCACCTTTAGGATTAAGAAAGCGCGTATACCAGCCTAAGTTAGTAGTTTCATTGCGATAATCTACTAATACTGAACCATTGCGCCTCTCCACTGTCATTTCTAGCTTTTGCTTGCGAGGTGTGCGAAATACGCCTGGATGTACGGAAGCTGTATGTGGGATATCTATAAAGTTTTCTGCACAGTTGGTAACGTTATTATGAAAACGGTTAATTACTCTTACTGTTTCCCATCCAGGTTCGCCATAATAAGGCATGATAAAAGGATCAAATTCCTCGCTAGGTTGGTCGGTTAATCTCACATAAACATAACCATCTTGTTCTTTAGTTTGATATAATTTTGCTTGACGAGAATCAAGCATTTTAAAATTATTTCCTTCTGCGGGTACGGCGACAACTTTGCCGTTTTTGTCATAAACCCAACCGTGATAAGGACATTGCAAATTTCCTTGACAAACTTTACCGCGTGAGAGACGGCTGTTTCTGTGCATACAGCGATCGCGCAATGCTACACTTTTACCGTCATCTCCCCGAAATATCGCTAACCATTCCCCTAAAACAGTGCGACTCAACACTTGATTAGGTTTTAATTCTCTGCTGAGTGCAACTACATACCAAAAATCCTCAAATTTCACTCTTCCTCCATATAAGAGGTAATTTCAATATCGTTTGTTAAATCAATTTGACAAGCAAGACGCGCTGATTCATTATTAGGTGCAATAACTTCTAATAACTCCTTTTCTTCTTCACTAGGAGGCGGAATATCACCCTTAATAACTACAAGACAAGTCCCACAAATTCCGGTGCGACATCCAAAGAATACAGGCGAATTTTGCACCGTCAAATGTTCCGCAAGCGGAGAGTGTTTTTCTAAAACAATAGGTGGATAATTTATCTCTGTAAAATGAATTATCATACTACCCAAACGAGAAAATCTTATAACTCATCTGTGTTCATCTGTGTTCTAAATCTTGTTTATTAAACAAAGCAAACGCCTTATTTTGAGCCTCTAAATATTTAGCAATTGAATTAGCAGACATCAAAGACATTTCCTTATTACTTTTCCAAGCGTAATCAACTTTTTCGAGATATACTTTGTATGACTCGATCGCTTCCCTATGAGTTGCATAACTACGATGTAGCCCTTCTGATTCCTCGGTGAAGCATTTACGCATCATGTCTTTTGCTTCTGAGTCAGTCATCGAGAAAATAGGCGATCGCAAAACCTGATATATTGCTGAATAAAGTGCCGGATCATACCAAAAAATCCCGTTAATCGCCACTGAAAAATTGTAATGATCTTTCTGACAACCTTTTATGCCTAAATTTGCCACCAATGTTTCAAAAGCTGTTGGCTGTTTTAAACACTTAACTACTTCATGGGAAATAATTATAGAGCTATTAAAATGAAAGCTCTCATCCATAAAATGATAGTAAGAAATTTTTGCAGGAATAGGCGCGTTATCTTGATCCGGGTGCTTCTGGTAATAATTACTTAGTTTGTGTTGTACTAACTTACCGTTGAGTGTCCGCACACCTCGAACAGTAAAATATTGACAAGCCAAAAAAGCATTATCTGAAGAAATTAAACCGAAAAACTGAAGCTGAATCTTCTTCCACCATCTTTTTAAAGTATTTGTATCAGCAAATACCATAGTCTCAGTAAAAGGCGATCGCATTGGGTAAGTAAAAATACGTTTACCAAACAATGCCGTTTCTACCTGAGTAGAAATATTTTTGAACGCGCTAATATGCGCCCTTTCTTGAACAGATTCCAAATCGAGCATATCGCAAACTAAGCGAAAATCTTCTTGCGCGTAAAGTCCTGCCGCGCTAGTTTGATTAAAAAAAATTGTAGCGATTTCCGCAGAAATGATTTGTGAGTAGTAAGCCACCCAATAAAGTTGATTGAGAATTAGCCTCTGGCTAGAGCTAGATTGTTCCCATAAGGGCGTTCCGTATAGTAGAGAAAACTCCTCTGGGTTCCAATATTCATTTTTGCAATCTTCATATTTAAATGAAGTTGCTGCTTGATCTAATAATTGAGTATGATCCTGCTGCTGGTTACGCGTGTAGTTAATTTGCAGCTTGCGGTAAATTTTTTGGTTTTCTAAAAGTGTGTTGGTTTTTGGTTCGTTAATCATAATATTTATGTAATTTTTTAATAAAATCTCTCCGCTATAACCCTCAAGCTAATTTATAAATACTTTCCTAGTCACCAGTCCCCTCCTTATACACATTTTTCTGGAGAAAAAGGTTGAAATGTTTCTCTTTGTTCTAATTCTTGAACTATTTGACCTCCCTCAGTTTGCATTAAAGAACGGAGAATATTAAGACGAGTACCACTATGATTTTCTGTATCTAATTGCTCAAAAATTCTGATCTTCTGCTGACGGGATAAATCACCTTTAACTTTTTCTATAGCTGCAACAACACCTTGCGGTCCAGCTTGCACCATGCGTAAAAATAGAGTTAAAATGTGTAAAATTGCATTCCGACTTGCATCATCAACCGCTATCTGTTCAAATAAAGTAACTCCAGCAGCATGATGACGAGATTCATCTTGCAAAAACCCCTGAAACACCGCACTTAATTCTGGATTTTGACAACTTTTTGCCAGACTTCTGTAATGACTTAAACCCCATCCTTCCAGTACAACTTGCAACACAAATAACAACACAGTTTTATCTGCAATTTCCGCTACCTCCTCTAACAAACTTAAAAAAGCATTATCCTTTCCTAGAATCTCTTGCTGCGGTAAAAAGTTGCTAATTTGAGCAAAATGAGTAACTTCATCAGAACTAAAAAGTGCATAAAGCATACGCTCCTCTAGAGTTTCCGCCAGTAGCACCATTTTAGCCATATAACCCACACCAGCTTTCTCAATAAAATAAGCTTCCTCAAGTAAATCGTAGTTAGCTATATGTAAAATTGCTGCTTGTTCTTCTTCACTAGCATCTTGAAAAATTGCTACCTTATGAAGATTAAAATACTCAGGATGCCAGTATAAATAACTATCAAATCCTAAACAACTTAAATCAGACCCCAAACGACTTTTCAAAGCAGAAGATAATACCCGCGTAAGCTTATCATCCGATGAAATATGAGATAATTTTAAGCCTGCTACCGTCTTTTTTCTGGCTAACATGAACGAGAACCTGAATATACAACCTCTCCCGCTTCCTCTCCCCTCCCTGTTGACGGGTTCTCCCAAGTTCCCCAAACTAAAGGTTTTTGCTGCTCATAATGCTGTATAAACTGAATAATTGATTTATCCGCCTTAGTCGGAGTCTTTAAATTAAATTTAATAGTTTGAAAAATTTTAGTATCTCCTTTAGCAAAATAATTACCGACCATTAAAGTAAGCCACAAAACAAATCTATTAAAAATCCACCCAAATAAACCTGGGCGCTTTTTAGTAATTAAAATAGTTTGACCTTCAGTTTTACCTCCTTCAACCAAACGCAAAGCAAACATAATATAAAAATGGAGAAAGTCGGGACCTAGTGTTACTGTCCCCGTACTGCCATACCAATAACACATACTATAAGTACCTTCATTTTTGTAGAAAGGAAGGATTAGCTTCATCAATAAAGACTCATCACCGCCGCGAGTAGTATTACTGAAAGTAATCGCATTCTCGTTTAACTCTTCTTTCCTAAAGACAATTTTTATAGGAAAGTTGTGAACTGTATTAAAATGATGGGCATCAATAGCATTAATCATCACCACATTGGGATGGCAATTTTTAAAGAAGTGTGAACCAAAGGCAAAATCACATTCTTCATTTTCTAATTCTGGGACAAAAGGTAATGGTTGTTTAGGAGTATCACCAGTCCAAACCCAAACCATGCCATATTTTTCAGCAGTATGCCAAGTTTTTAAGTTTACAGGTAATGCTTTTCCTAGACAGGGAATATCAACACAATTTCCGGTTTTATCAAATTCCCAATGATGGAAAAAACAGCGAATATTATTACCTTCTACTTTACCTTCGGCTAAATGTGCGCCCATGTGAGGACAATAAGCATCAAGCGCGATCGCATTTCCATCCTTACCCCGATATAATGCTAAATCTCTTCCTTGCAGCGTTACAGGTTTCGCCTCGCCCATCTTTAAATCCTGTGAACGAATTGCCCAATACCACCCCTCAATAAATAACTCAGGATTGTTAAAAACTTTAGCGGAACTTGAATTAATATGCGTTAAACTTGACTTCATATTTTATAAATTAATATTAACAATTAGTCTGATTACAACAATAATCATCCTATCAACTATAAATTAACTCTTCTCTCCTCACTCCTCCCTCATCCCTACCTTCAGAGGATTCCGCAAACCACATTTTTCTACCTGCATGGGTGAGGTTGCTTTCAGAGATTTCAGTAAGACAAACTAACTCATCTCCTTGAATATAACCAGGATTTTTTTTCAGAAAAAAACTAATGTGAGAATTTTTTAATCTTTCTGTAGGTATCTCTCGCAGTTCATTTTTTAAAATTTGTGGATAGGGAAAGCGTACAATTCCCCTTTCTTCATCATAGTATTTGCCAAACTGATTCCGAGCTAGAAATCTAAGCAAAACTTCAGTTTTTGCAGGTGTAGGAGTATCGTATCTGGGGTAAAACTCCTTCCAAAATGTAGGCAGAAAACGGTATGTACGATAACCTGAGCAAATCAATAGCCAGTATAGCTTGCCTCTGGAATACTGTTGGCGCAACTGATTTACTGAGTTAATCCAAGTTTTTGATAGTACGGAACTAGACCACGCATTAGGATCAACAATAGTGTCTCCTGAGTAGACAACACTGATTACTTCACCTGCAAACTCAGTTTCATATATCTTGAGAGTTGAAAAGCCTTGTAACGCTTTTTTTTCATCTTCTAGTAAAATCACCCAGTTTTTTTCTAGTAAATCTGCATCAAAAACTTCCCGCTTAACACCATTAAAATGAGTATTAAGGAGTAAGTACATATTCTCCCGTTGATTAGGGAGTAAATCTTCAGTGCGAATCAGACTACCTTTCATATTTATATGTCAATAATTTTGCTATCATAGTTGGAAAATAAATTTTATAACACTCTAATATATAGATACGAATGTAATATAACTAATTTCGGATCGAAGCTATAAAGCTATGTGGCAAAATATAAACTGTCCTTAGCTATACAAAAACTAGCGTAATACGTGCTACTAGCTAGTTATATTTATATAAGTACACTTTCTGTGAGAGCGATCGCTACCTGCATACTTAACTAAACCTCCTCAACTACTATGGTAGGAAGATCGGTGTTGTTGAGAACTTATGTTTAAGACTCACATGGGATAAAGCGATCGCCTATTATGAAATAATCAATATAAATAACTATGCAACCTGTAGTTTTAAGTTTAGATGATGTTGGTTTAACTGAAAAACAGTTTGACCACCTTTGCCAAGCAAATCGAGATTGGCAACTAGAACGCACAGCCAAAGGAGAACTTATAATTATGCCTCCTGTAGGCGGAATCAGTGGTAGCCGAGAAGCGGATTTAATTACAGATTTAAGTTTATGGAACCGTCAAACGAAACTCGGTAAAGTTTTTAGTTCTTCAACCATTTTTCGTCTCCCCAATGGCGGAGATAGATCTCCTGATGTTGCTTGGGTGAGATTAGACCGATGGGAAGCTTTGACAATAGAACAACTAGAACGGTTTCCGCCAATTTGTCCTGATTTTGTGATTGAGTTGCGTTCGCAAAGCGTCTCCGTAGGAGAATCGCGTACAGAGCCGCTTAAACTACTTCAAGAAAAGATGCAGGAATATCTTGATAGCGGTTTGCGCTTAGGTTGGTTGATTAATCCCCAAAATCAACAGGTAGAAATTTATCGTTTAGGTCAAAGTGTAGAAATTGTGCAGCTTCCGGCTAGTCTATCAGGAGAAAATGCCTTACCTGGATTTGTTTTAGATTTACCTATATTTTAATGCGATCGCTATTTATATAAGTAGTAATCACTTTTATTTACATTTCATTTGTAAACAAACTCATATAAGATCTTGAAAAAGAAAGGAATATGATTTTTCGGATCATTATCTTGCTGTGAATAAAACCGTCCTATTTCTAAGGTAAGCTGATCCTTATATATATATATAGGACGAGTCCAATCCTCACTTGGTAGAATTTTATTCCAAAAATATTTAGCTTTTTTGATTGTCAACAAAGCTATGGTTAATTCTTCTTTGCGGACTTTATCGGCTGCGTTACTATATTCTATTTCCCAACTATTTTGTAATTCTTCACTTCCAGTAAAATCTAACCCTGTACAGTAATCTATACGATTACAGGCTCTTTGTATATTATTCTGTAAATCAATATCATTGCTAATATCTCTGCACATATCAAGATAAACATCTTCAAGTATCAAAGGTTTATTATCATAAGTAGGATTAACATATAGATCATTAAATATTTCTTGTAAATCAGGCAGTAAAAAATATGCTTCTTTATGAATCAATCCTGTTACCCAAAGGCGATGCTGAGAGGCATTGCTTTCAATCACCTTCATTTTACTATATAGATTTTGAAAGATGACTTCTGTATCCGAGTACAAATCATCATTAATTTCTTGTATTTGAATATCTAGATCTACAATTGCAAAAAGCTGGGATGGATTCAGATATGAATTATTAGTATCCTTGTTATGTAAATCTAACAAAGTAAAATAAGTATCTATGACATCTTTTCGATCTCCACAATTAAAGAATTGCGGCTTATTTTGACTCCACCACCTGGGAACGCAAGCTTGATAAAATCTTGCGTCAGGCATTTTCTCCATTTTGGCATAGCTTTGAGGTGAAAGCCTACCTTGAACTATTTCAATTTTCCCTTCACAAAGTAGAACAATTTTATTTAAAATCTTCCGCGAATTTAAAATTGTTTTACAATGCTGATAAAGTTGTTCTGGATTCAAGCTCATACTTGTCCTGGCGATTGTTTCATAAGCCTTGGTTCTAGCTCTTTAACATGAGCAGGTGTGAGAGCTTGGCATAGTTCATAAGAGTGAGTTGCAAGGATATATTGATTACTTGGTTCCCACTGGTTTAAATCAGATACAATTTGGTATTGCCAATCTGGATGAAAGGCAATTTCAATTTCATCCATGAGTACGATCGCATTTTCTATATTGCGATATTTGAGCCACATATAAATACTTAGTCTCTTTAATTCACCATGACTTAAATCTTCTGGTGCAAGTTCTACAAGTTCATTGTCTTTATTGATTTTGAAAGTTACTCCAGAAAGATCCGTGGTTAAATTGATCTGTTTATTTCCAAGTAGGGAGTTTAAATCGTTTAATAGTAACTTATAGTTATTACCGTATTCTCCTGTTTCAATAGCTTCTTTAAAATCTTTGTCTCTAGCAGACTTGAAAGAGCTAACTATAAGATCTACAGCTAAAAAATCATATAAAAAAAGCCCACGTAATTTGTTTTTCGCTTCTCTTATATATGAATAATAAGCCATGTTGAGGGAGTGTTTATCTTCTTCTTGGAATAACATTTTTCTGATGTCATGAGGTAGAAAAAGTAAAACTTGCGTAGAAGGAGCGGCTAAAAAAATCTTGTTAGATAATTCAGTTAAAAATGCTTCTGGTTCTATTGTTGAATCTAAATTATTTATCAAGCAAAATAATGCTTCTTTTTCATTTTCAGTGCCATTAGATGAGTAGTTGCTAATGTGTATAATATTTTTTAATTTTAACCGATCTAGTATTTTTTTACTACTATTCAGTAATGAAGATAGCCGATGATTAAGAATAAAAATTTTTCCTTTTAACTGCTTTAGCTTTTCTTCAAGATTTTTTCTGCTTTCTATATCTACTAACTGAATATTATCATTTACTATTTCCAATTGTTTTTCTGAAGCAAACAATTGTTTTCTCATTTGTTTTATTGTTTCTAAAGTTGTAAATAAATCATCTTTTGGTTCATTACTTTCATTTTCCAGACTTAGTAACTGTTCGATATAATAGCTTGTGCATGAAAAAAAATGAAGCTGAACAATTTTATCATTATCAATAATGTCAATTATTGATAATACTTTTTTTTCAGTTTTTTCATGTACTTGAAACCCATAAATCATATTTTTCAAGTAAGGAATCCTTTCTGGATGTCCAGAGCAATATAATAATATAAAAATTAACTGCAATAAAGTACTTTTGCCACCGCCATTTTGGCTACCTATTGGAAATATCCTTGGGTTAAATTCTTTTTCAAAGGTGATATCAACTCCTTTGAGAACACGAAAATCAGGAACTTGGACTCTAAGTAAATACATACAAACTCCTAAAATTTTAAGCTAAAGCATAAACTTTTTGTGTAGATATGCTAAAAAGGATACTTCTTCATTATTTAAATATACTAATTTTAATACTAAAGCCTATTTAACATAAATATCTGGATCTTCCTCTGTGTTCTCTGCATCTCTATAGTTCGTTAACAAAATTAACCATAAAAAAAGCCTGCATAGGCAGGCTTTGCTAGTATAGCCGCACCCTCCAGGGTGACGGCGCATCAATTTAAGCAACCACTAATTCTTGCTTCTGCATCCTTGTAATTCTCACCTCGCCATCCTCACCTACATCAATAACAGCAGTATCACCACTATTAACAGCGCCACTCAGCATTGCTTCCGCCAAACTATCTTCTAACAACCGCATAATTGCCCGTCGCAATTCTCTTGCACCAAACTTAGGATTAAACCCTTCTTTTACTACTCGGTCTTTAAATTTGTCAGTAACTTCTAGAGTAATTTCCTGTTCGGTTAAACGACTAGCAACTTCACGTAACATGATACCTGCGATACTTCTTACTTCCTCAAATATTAATTGACGGAAAACAATAATGTCATCCAGACGGTTGAGAAATTCAGGACGGAAATAAGCTTTGAGTTCTTCTTGTACTCGCTGCTGCATCCGGTTATAAGTAGCTTCAGCTTGGTCTTCGCTAAATTCAAAACCTAAACCACTGCCGCCTTTTTCAATGACTTTTGAACCCAAATTAGATGTCAGAATGATTAAGGTATTCTTAAAGTCTACTGTGCGACCTTTAGCATCAGTTAGGCGACCATCATCTAACATTTGCAGCATCATATTAAAGATGTCGGGATGCGCTTTTTCGATTTCGTCGAATAGGATAACCGAATAAGGACGGCGACGCACTGCTTCTGTTAATTGTCCGCCTTCGTCATAACCGACAAACCCAGGAGGAGAACCAATCAGTTTAGAAACTGTATGGCTTTCCATATATTCCGACATATCTACCCGAATCATCGCTTCTTCTGAACCGAAGAAATGAGCAGCTAAAGCTTTGGCTAATTCTGTCTTGCCAACTCCAGTAGGACCTGAGAAGATAAAACTAGCGATTGGTCGGTTAGGACTTTTTAATCCAACTCGTGCGCGACGAATAGCTTTAGATACTGCGGTAACGGCTTGGTCTTGACCAATAAGGCGCTGATGTAAGGTATCTTCTAAATCGAGCAACTTTGCTGATTCAGATTCCGTGAGTTTGCTGACAGGAACACCTGTCCAAACAGCAACAATTTCAGCGATTTTTTCAGCATCAACCACTGGGATATCGGCTGAGTCTTGAGATGTAGCCATTTTCTTGAGTTGCCCTTCAAGTTCTAATTCCTTGTCGCGCAACTTCCCTGCTTGATCAAAATCTTGAACTTGAACTGCTTCCTGTTTGGCTTTGCTAACTTGGCGCAGTTCCCGCTTTAATTCTCGATGTGCAGGAGACATGGTATTTTGGACGCGCAGGCGAGAACCAGCTTCATCAATTAAGTCTATAGCTTTATCTGGTAAGAAGCGATCGCTTATATACTGATCTGATAACTTAGCTGCTGCATCAATCGCCTCGTCAGCAATTTTGACTTTGTGAAATTGCTCATAAGCTTCGCGCAAACCAAACAAAATCTCTATCGTTTCTACAACACTCGGTTCACCCACCTTAATTGGTTGGAAACGACGTTCTAAAGCTGCATCCTTCTCAATATGCTTGCGGTATTCATCCAAGGTAGTCATCCCGATGCACTGCAACTCACCCCGCGCCAAAGCTGGTTTGAGCATATTGGCAGCATCTAAACCACCTTGCACAGACCCAGTGCCGATAATGTTGTGAAGCTCATCAATTACCAAAATAATATTCTGAGATGAGCGAACTTCCTCAACAATTCCCTTGAGGCGTTCTTCAAATTCACCTCTAAATTTAGTTCCTGCAACTAAGGAACCCATATCCAAGCTGATAACTTGCTTGTCTTCTAAAGTACCAGGGACATTCTTGTTAATGATACGTTGAGCTAGACCTTCTGCGATCGCAGTTTTACCCACCCCTGGTTCACCAATTAATACAGGGTTATTCTTAGTCCGCCGACCTAAAATCTGGATAGCACGTTCAATTTCTCGCTCTCTACCCACAACAGGATCAAGTTTGCCTTTTGCGGCTAACTCTGTCAAATCAGTCCCAAACTCATCTAAAATTGGGGTCTTATTTTGTGAACGCTGCCGTGTAGTACCAACCTCTGCTGGTGCTTCTACTGTCAGTTGTTTAAGAACTGCTAATTGGACTTCTTTGAGGTCAACGTGGAGATTTTGCAACACTCTAGTTGCAACACCTTCGCCTTCGTTAAGTAGTCCTAACAGTAAATGTTCCGGGGAAATATAATTATGCCCCAATTGTTGCGATTCAATTAAAGCTTGGTCAAAAATGCGCTTAACTTTAGGAGTGACAGGAATTTGTTCTGGAACAAATCGAGAACCACGACCGATAATTTTTTCTACTTCTTTACGTGCTTTTTGGAGATTTGCACCTCGCTCAACTAACATTTTAGCAGCAACGCTGGTTCCTTCTCCAATTAACCCCAGCAAAATCTGTTCAGTCCCAACCAAAGTATGCCCTAAACGCCGTGTTTCTTCTTGAGCTACAATGATTACTTTAACGGCTTTATCTGTTAATCTTTCAAACATTCTTGTAATCCTTAAATAGTCAAAAAATATCTAATGGGATGTAAAAAAAAGAGTTGTAAACAACTCCCGCCTGTATTTGAATCACTTACTTGCCTTACCCATTTAAATAAGCGGGACGCTTGTACTACATATATCGCCAATTGTTTTTTCTAAGTTTATATGTAGTACAGAGAGCTTGCCCGCTTGTTAATTTGCGTAAGTCCTAATTTGATAAATTGAAGGTCAAATCTTAAAAAAATTACGTGGGATCTAACAATGTTTTCATGAGGTGATTAATACCCGTTATCCCTTTATAAACTTTTATTGAAGTAACTAAGATTAGTTTAGTTTTAAACCTCTATTTGCCGCAGTGGTGTTAACCGTAATATGAGTGTCTAATAACCGTATCTTTGGCGAGAGTCTGTTTGCAGTTTTTTTGATAACTGCGCTATTATATGACATCAAAAGCGATTTGATTCGATTTTAGGCTTGCTTTTGGATGAGCGAAAAATAACTACTACATTAATAATAACGTATTTAACTTAAACTCGTGCCAATTAAATTAGATCAAAACCAAACTTTCTGTCTTAAGTTCAATTAGATGAACAGGACTTACGCAGGTTTAAAGAGTTAAATCGTACCCAAATGCTGATTATTTAAGGCTTCTCCCCAATCACCAAACACCCGTCCCTAGTCCCCGAAACCATCAATGGGAGAGGTCAAAAGTATCATAATTACACAGGAGCGATCGCCCCTGCATAATTACTCATTTAATATTTGATTAGCTGTTAACAGTCTGTGATGTCCAAGTTGGGCCATCGCAGCGTGGGCCGTTTGATGTCCAGATCAGTTTGTCCAAGCACATTCGTCGCCCTGATTTATCTGTATCCCAGGCGTGGTAAACAATATACTCGGTTTTACCATCAGGCGCGATCGCAATTGAGTTATGACCAGGACCTATAACATAACCAGGAACGGTTTTCAATACCCTTGCCCCAGCTTCATTTCCAGCATCGGAGTAGGAACCCATCACACTATCAGCAACGCCATAATCAACGCCGTAGCTTTCAGTTTCCCAACACCCACCACTATAAAAGCAGTAGTAACGTCCATCATGTTTACGGACGCAGGGGCCTTCTAATGTATGCCAATCATAGTGAGATCCGTACATTAAACGGTTAGCCAAAAACAGTTGCCAATCACTACGGGCGCGGAGAACGACTTTTGCCTCTCCAGCTAGTTTCGTCATGTTGATTAGTCGGTCTACCATCAAGGCAGTTCCAGCCCGAACATTTTCTGCTGTATCGAGAAAATCACGGGCGTAGAATAAATACCATTGTCCGTCGTCATCTTGAAATGGATGGGGATCAATGGCGAAAGGGCAGGAATTAAGATCTGTTAGAGGTTCGCCAATATCTTGATAAGGCCCCAAAGGACTGTTGCTAGTTGCAACCCGTAACTGATGGTTTTTATCTCCGTGTCCTACTGAGTAGTAAAGATAAAACTTACCATCAAAATACGCAACTTCAGGAGCCCAAAAGTTATCGCCGAGGCTGGCATCTGGACGTAGTAAAGCATTACCTGCAAAATGCCAGTTTACAAAGTCGTTGGACTGCAACAAAGGAAAAACGCGCCGTTGTGCGATTTCCTCTACTTCTCCCTCTGCTTCTGCTGCACCAGTACCGATCGCATAATATACCCCTTGGTGTTCCCATACAAACGGATCGGCAAAATAACCATCGTATACAGGATTTGTGTAAGTGCGATCGCCAGATAATACTTCCGTCGCCAGTTCACTTTGAGACATAATCGCCCTAATATTTGAAATCCACATAAGTTTCAGCGCGATTTTCTGGCAATTTTTCTACCACCTGACACCGCAACATTTCTCGAACTTGCTCTGGCAGACTATCATAATAGTCTTGTTGCACTGTCAAATCGACTTTAAATGTGTGCAACCAGTGCATCACATAACCCATGACAATCATTGGTCTAGCTTTGTCAGTGCGGTTTGGTGAACCCCGATGCAGCGCTAGAGGAGTACGAATCATTACATCACCAGGCTGCATATAGAAAGATTCCATCGGAATTTCCCCAGCAGCAATTTTTACTAAACCTTCTTCACGGGGTAACAAATGAGTCCCACGCGCCATTTGAAATGGGCCATTATCTGCCGTTACTTCTACCAGGGGAAAGTTTACCGCCAGTGCGTAGAGTGGGGTTACAATCTGATCCGAGAAAAGTGGGCGAAAGTCGCGGTGAATTTCTTGGTAATCCGAACCTTGGAACGGAGTATCAGAGCCGAACTGAACTAACTTATATTCTTGGTAAAATACGCGCTCAAGTATACTCAAGATTACTGGATTTGCAAATACATCTATATTTGCAAATGGGGCAACCCAAGGCAACGTTAAGTAATACCGCGCTTGATCGCGGGGTGCTAAACCCCCTGGACTGTTTTGGCGCTTGTGGAATAATTCATCAAAAGCCTCTGCCCACTCTGCTATTAACTGCCTGTCAAATAAACCTCGAATGACACAAATCCCATCACGATTTAGTTCTTGGGCTAATTTATCTAGGTCAGTGGTTGTAAACTTAGCTGTGTCTATACTTTGAACCATGTTGCTGTCCCTGTTCCAACTTGGGGAAGTTAATTTTGCTTCAAATCTGGCTGTAAAAATATCCCTGCGGCTAAAACAAATTTTTCATAAGTGAAGAAAAAAGTAGCGTATTATACTTACTTTTAGTATTCCCAGCAGGAATTGTAGAATAGCGATCGCCACCTGAGATTTTCCATAAAACTTAAACAGTCCGACAACGCCGATAACTTCAGGCGTTTTCCTAGTCACCAGTCCCAAATCACCAGCCCCAACCATAAATTTTCCCTATAAAATGCGTCAGTCCTGTTTATGTGCTAATCTAGTAGATGAGAATTAATTCGGCTGCAGTGTTTGTTGTTTTTATTGACTGGTTTTTTCCTTTTGGTATTGGCAGGCTCCTCTCCGAAATCTAGATCTCTACAAACCTCTAATTTTGGAGAAACTCTATGTCAATTTACGTAGGCAACTTATCTTACGATGTTAAAGAAGGCGACCTGAGCCATATCTTTGCAGAGTATGGAACCGTTAAGCGTGTTCAACTACCTACAGATCGTGAAACAGGTCGTCCTCGCGGCTTTGGATTTGTGGAAATGAGTTCAGATGCAGAAGAAGATGCTGCAATTGAAGCTCTTGATGGCGCTGAGTGGATGGAGCGCGATTTGAAAGTTAATAAAGCTAAACCCCGTGAAGAAAGAAGCGGTGGCGGCGGCGGATACGGTGGTAACTCACGTAACTTTTCACGTCGTTAATCAATTTAGTTAAATACTAATTTAACTTGATTGCTTGAGGGGCAGACTCAGAAAGTCTGCCCTTTTTGGTGTTTACCCCACCCCAACCCTCCCCTTATCAAGGGCAGGGAGCTAAGTTTATTGCTGTTTTGTATTTAATCAACTTTGGCTTACCCCACCCCAACCCTGCCCTTATTAAGGGGAGGGAGTAAGAAACATCTTTAATCAACTTTGCTGGATACATTACCTGTCAGTTTATTTCCTGTTGGTGGTGCTGGGGCAAAACTAACACGATCAGAGGCAATTAAGGCGCGATCGCCTCTCGCTTTATAATATAAAATCTCTAGAATTAACCCATTACTTTTGCTCGTAGCAATTTTGTTTGGTTGTTTAGTTGTCAGATATTGTCCTGCGTAAAAGCCGTTACCATCTGCGCTTCGTAGTTTCTTGGCTACCTCAAAGATTTTTTGAGCATAACTATCTTTGGGGTACAAATAACGCCAGCCAAATGCTGTTTTAGTACTTAAAGTACGCAGTTGTGGATATGGCTGATTTTCATCGGTAATAGTTGCCCAAGGTACACCATTGGCATAAACACTGTTGTATAAAAAGTAAGGAGCTTTATCTATGTGATCTTCTGATACTGCTGTCAATTCTTTTGTTGCTTCGTAGTGACGCTTTTGGGCTTCTAAGACGGAAGCAGCATATTCTTTTAAATATCCTTGTAAGCCAAATTCGATACCATCTAAAATGTATGACTCGCTAACTACATAATTGCTGGCGTTAGTGGTTTGATAGTTACGCAAATCAACTGGGATGTTGAGATTGTAACTTTTAATAAATTCAAATGGTTCTAGTGCGATCGCATTATTCGGTTGTAAACCCCAAAGTTGATAACCGCGCGCTGCATATTCTTCATATCCTAAGCGCCCTTCTTGCACTAATAGTGTTTGATTGTTAGCTTGCACAATTGCACCATACAATCTGCCATTTCTCACAACTCGCCCTAACTGCCAACGGGATACAATATTTGCAATTTGCTGCTGATATTGCGGATGGCAACTTTGAATTATATGCAACCCTACCAACATTCGACCAATATCTAAAGCTGACCAACCAATACCCCGCTCTTTGGGATTGTTGCTATAGTCGGTCATTTTTAAAGTAACCGTGTTATAAACTTTGTTGGGTAAGCTATTTTCAAATAAGGGCAAATTACCTAAAGTTGTCAAAAATTTATTTAGTCTGGTATCAAAATCTTGTTGGTTAATTACATTCAACCAACGTGCAGAATTTAACGCCATCAGATAACTTGCTTGATCCCAAAGAGTTCCTGAAGGATAACCTGTGGTGGAGTTTACAAATCCTGTTGAATTTTGGTAATTTTTAACGAAATACTGCCAAGCTGTACGGGCGTATGTTTGTTCTTCTGCTGTTAATGGTGTGGTAGTTGCTGCACAAGCTGATGGTGTAGTGTTGGGAGTTTGAGCATCAGACTGCTGAATTACTGAACTTAGGGGCAAAAATTGTAATAAATTTACAAGGAGAAATAAAGTTAAATAGGAATACCGTTGTGTGAGTTTTGTTTGCCTGATCATGATTAGACCTGTTGCATAAGTCAAATTTTGGATAATTAACCACAGATAAAACACAGATGCACACAGATAAACACAGATATGTTATCAATTAACAATTATCAGTTAGTAGTAAAGCATGACCGATGACCAATTAGGGAGTGCCGTATATTCGTATCCTTGCACGTTGAATATACTCTTGTATTTCATTGGTTCGGGAAGGTTCAGTTAAATTGCTAGCTGCTTTTTCAAAAACAGCTAAAGCTTGCTGAGGTTGCTGTTGTGCAGAATACACTAATCCTGCTCCAATTAAGGCATCAATATTATAAGCATCTTCAGCTAAAACTTGCTCCAGCCTTTGTTGGGCTAAAGATAATTGATTTTGGCGGTAAGCAATATAACCTAACCAAATTAAAGGCTGTGAGTTTTTGGGGTTTGCTTGTAGTTGCTGCTGTAATTGTTGATCCAGTCGCTGTATTAGTACAGAGTCAAGTTGTGGAGAGCGTACAGCCACCCGTGCTAGTCCAGTAAGCGCATTAAGATTATTAGGATCAGCAGCTAAAACTTGTTCAAATCTTTGTTGCGCTAATGGCAGATTATTCTGACGTTCAGCAATATTTCCTAAACTTACTAAAGCAGTCAAATTTTTAGGGTTTGTTTGCAATTGTGCTAAAAATTCTTGCTCTGCTTGCTGAAATTTACCTTGACGCTCAAGGCTAGCTGGATCAACTGCCAAACTTAAATCATAAGTTTGTTCTTGCCCTAAAGGATTACGAACTACTACGTTGAGATGACGGTTAGGTGCAAGGGGAACAGTAGCGTCAATTTTACCTTCTACAGTGGTGTCAATAATTGTGTTGTCAATAAATATTGAGTTAACAGGATTAATTTGAGCGACAATTTTAGCTTGAGTAGAAGCATTACTAGAACTATTTGGGGTGTTAACTGCTTGTAATACTTGGACATTTAGGCGTAAGTCGCCAGTATTAGCTTGCGGTGGAGTTGGTGCTTGACCTGGAATTACTAATGAGTAAAATCCAGGTTTTACTAAAACTGTTTTACCTTGAGCGCTGGTGGCTACAGCACCACTTTCTGTAGCAACTACGGTTTTACCGCTAGGGGTGACGCTAACACCAAATTCAGTACCGCGCACACCTGCAACACCAGCAGGGGTTTGAATTTCCAAACGAGAATTTGAGTTGGTAAAGCGGCGTAGTTGTAGTCTAGCTAATCCTCTTGGTACAGACAGTAAGGTAATTCTGCCACCGTTTCTGGCTACTTGTAAGTTTCTAATTTGTAGAACTGTATCTTCGATAATGCGAACACTTCCAATGTTGTCATCGAATGCTAAAACTGCTTGCGATCGCTTCCCAGTAACAATTTGATCGCCAATATTTTGTAAGCGATCGCCTACTCTAGCAGTTCTGCTACTACCACCTTTTGGTTGATAAGTAACTTTACCACTGATCTCACGCAATGTTAGTGAGCGTGTTGCACGGCTACTAGGAAGAGATAAGTCTGGTGCGGCTAAAACTGGAGTGGTATTTACTAAAGATATTCCCAACAGAGCCGTTAAAGCTAGGGACAGCACATAATGATTTTGACAGGTATTTGATTTCATCTATCAATTATCAAAGCTAATTTATCGAGTCTGGCTGGAGGCTGTTGATGCTGTATTAGGATAGGTATCAACAAAAGAAATAACTTGCCCCAATGCCTTTTCTATATCTATCAATAAAACGGGGGCTGCTGCTAGGTTGTTTTGACGGGCTTGCTGTTCTAACTGTTCCGCCAAATGGCTGATTTTTTTGGCACCAATATTGCCACTTGAGCCTTTAATTTTATGAGCTAAATGTAGAATTGTCAAAATATCGTTTGTCGCGATCGCATTCTGGAGTATAGCGATATTTTCTTGAACAGTTTCTATAAAACCTTGCAACAATTGCTTGACAAATTCGCAATCACCTTGACTAAACTCATTGAGTAAATTTATATCAACCGGAATTTCTATTAATTCTGATGTTGGCTGGGATGCTAATTGTTTAACAGCTTTATTAGCCCAATGTTCTAATTTTTCCAGTAATGCTTCCTTACGCACAGGTTTAGATAAAAAATCATCCATTCCAGAAGCAATACACTTATCTAAATCTTCCTTCATTGCGCTGGCGGTTAAAGCAATGATGATTGTATGTTTAGATTTCCCTTCCTGCCGTCGAATTTCTTCAGTTGCTTCATATCCATCTAAAATCGGCATTTGGCAATCCATTAATACTAGATCGTAGTCTTGTTTAACTAATTGTTCTAATACTTCTTGCCCGTTATTAGCTACATCCGCCGTGTAACCTAAGTTTTTTAGTTGATTTAATGCAACTTTTTGGTTAACTTTGTTATCTTCAGCTAAGAGAATTTTCACTTGCGATCGCCTAGTTTGAGTTTCTTGATCAATAGTAGTACCCACTTTACTGGTGGCTGTATGCTGATTTACAGATTGCTCTGCTTGGTTGTTAAAAGTAGTTACAGCAACTAAGCTATTGAGCATTTTCGAGGTTTTAACAGGTTTAATTAGATAATTGGCGATCGTGACATTAAGTAGTTTTTTAGCCCGTTCCAGTTGATTTACAGGAATCATTAAAATTAGCTGAGTATTAGCTAATTTTGGGTCAGTTTTAATCGTTCTGCTGAGGGTTTCGCCATCTATATCTGGTAGATTTAAGTCAAGCAAAGCGACTTGATAAGGATTACCGTTATCAACTGCTTGCTGTAAAATTTGGATAGCTGTTGCGCCCTTTTCTGCTAATTCTACTTGCATTCCCCAAGCTGTAGTGTGGTGTGCGATCGCATTACGAGTATCTAAAAAATTCTCTACCACCAACAACCGCACATTTTTTAATCTATCTACAGCATGATTTTCTAAAATTTGCGGTTGAGTAATTAATTGTTTATTTAAAGTAATTGTGAACCAAAAAGTAGCGCCTTCCCCCTCGGCGCTGGTAATACCAATTTCACCACCCATCAATTCCACTAATGCTTTACATATTGCTAAACCTAAACCTGTTCCACCATATTTTCTAGTAGTAGAAGCATCCGCTTGTGAGAAAGATTGAAATAACTTTTTCTGTTGAGCAGGTGAAAGACCAATTCCTGTATCTTTAACACCAAAATAAATAGTAGCATCTGCGGCTGTTTCTGATTGCAGATTTACAAAAATTGTCACGCCGCCTACTTCGGTAAACTTGATCGCGTTGCTAATTAAATTAGTTAATATTTGCCGTAAACGAGTTGGATCTCCTTGGAGAGTAACGGGAATATTTTTTGGGACAAATGTAGTGATTTCAATGCCCTTCTTCTGAGCAGGGGTGGCGAGGAGTTCTGCTACTTCTTCCACACATTGATTTAAGTCAAAATCAATTGATTCTAAGTGCATTTCCCCGGCTTCTATTTTAGAGAAATCTAAAATTTCATTGATAATAGTTAATAAATTATCAGCACTAATTCTAATAGTTTCTAAAAAATCTTTTTGTTCGGGCGTTACTTCTGTTTCTAATAATAATCCTGTCATCCCGATAACTGCATTCATGGGAGTACGAATTTCATGACTCATATTAGCTAGAAATGCACTTTTCATTTTTACGGCTGATTCTGCCGCTTGACGTGCTTCCTCTAAAACAATATTTCGCTCTGCTAATTCTGCTGCACGGCGAGTTTCTACTTGCAAAAGTTGTGCTTGAATTTGTCTACTAGCAGTAACATCTTCTAAAACTAACAGTAAACCTGATACTACTGTAATCTGGTCAATTGTTTTACCAGCAAGAAGCTCTTTTTGAATAGATTGCCAATTAAGTATTGGTTCTAATTTAAGGGTAAACAACTGCTGATTGCGCTGCACTTCTCGTGGTTCTACATAACCACCTTGACTAAGTGTTTGTAAAGCAGTTTGCCATTCTTCTGCACTCAACCAATTAGGTACTAAATGCTGGAATAGTAACTCTCCAACGTGTAAATCTAAGGATTGAGAAGCAACAGAGTTACAAAACCAAACTAAGCCATCTAGTTCGGCTGCTACTATGCCTATAGATAGACTGTGGGCGATCGCCGCTTGTGCTGATTGCGATCGCCCAAATTGTTCTGCTAAAGCCGCTAATTGCGCTACCTTACTTACAGAATGGGGTAAGCTATTGTCTACATTCGATGAGTTTTGCACAGAGGAGTGACTTTGTGCCACCATATCAATATGATGAGTTTGCCAAAGTTGCTTAATTTGTTCTTCTAATAAAAAGTCTGTTCTTAAACGTTCACTTAAAGCTACTGCTCCACCTGTTAAACTAACTAAACCGATGGGAAAAGCTACAGGTATCCAATAATTAAACCTCAACGCAACTAAACCACTTACCCCGCAACTTAATATCAAAAATAGCAGAAATACTAATCTTGTTTCAGCCCGCCAACTGCTCATCATCCAGCCTAATAGTGGCCCCCCCAAAATAATAATTAGCACTATCCAACCGTCTGAAATTCGATGTAATTCGTTTTGTTGCAGTACATTTTGAATAGCTGTAGCGTGCATATAAACACCGCCAGCAGGTGGACTAATATCAAAAGGCGTAAGAATTTGATCAACACCTGTAGCTGTATTTCCCACTAACACAATTTTGTCTTTAAAAACTGTTAGTGGTACTTTTCTTTGAATAACATCTACAAATGAATAAGTATGAGATTTTTTGACATTTCCTGGCCAATTTAGCCATAGCTTTTTGCCTAGTGTTGGAAGTTTAACGGGAGGTTCATGAACTAAGTTATAAGCATCAAGCGTTGCCAAGCTGAGAGTGGGTTCTCCTCCTTTTTCTGTTTGAACATAACGAATAATGCCGTCAGAGTGTTCAAATTTTTGGATATGTCCGAGTGCTGCTGCTGCTGCTCGTAACTTAGGAGTAGGTTGTAGCGGTTTACCCAATTCGTCCCAAGTTTCAGCTAATACAACTCCTCCATGATTTATCATTGCTGCTGCTAACTCTTCGTCTTCTGGATTAGCTTCTGAAAACAGAATATCTAAGCTGACAACTTTAGCATTTGCTTGAGAAAGTATATTTAATAACTCAGCATATCTTTTTCTTGGTAACGGCCACGTTCCTAATGTTCTTAAAGTTAAATCATCAATGCCTATAACGGCGACCCGTTCATCCCAAAGAAGCTGTTCTCTTAATTGCAGCAAGACGTTATAGCTAATATTTTCTAATGGTTGCCAAGCACCCAATTTAAATAAACTTGCGATCAGTAATGCTGAAATTCCACCAGGCAACCAACGCCAACACAGCTGATATACTTTACTGTTAATTTTTGATATAGATAAAACAAATTTTTTTGTGTTTTTTATTTTCATAATCAAATAAGTGTAATAAGATTTTAAATATCAGCAGTAATGAATGGTTCAATTTATTGAAAATAATTTTAATTATTAATCATCTCTAGAGATGATTGTGTAAAATTTAACAGTAATTGCCTTACCTGCTCACTGATAACTATCCACATATAACTAATAACTGCAATGCTACCCCATCTACCAGAAATTATTGATGGATTACCGAATATTTCAGGTTGGGAACAGGAAGTGCTATCTGTGGTTCAACGAAATGAACCTGTATTTTTACCTAGAACAAATATTCGGTTAGAGGATATAACTGCTGTTTTTGCGATCGCACTGCATATGCACCAGCCTACAATACCTGCTGGGGCTAATGGCGAACTAATTAGCAATCTGCAATATATGTTTGAGCATCCCCATATACCAGACAACCATAATGCAACTACATTTGCATATTGCTATAGTCGCATGGCAGATTTTATCCCTGAACTTGTGGCTAACGGTTGTAATCCTCGCATTATGCTAGATTACTCTGGAAATTTACTCTGGGGATTGCGACAAATGGGGCGCGGAGATGTCTTAGAAAATCTCAAGCGCATCACCACAGATTCTAACTACCAGCCTTATGTAGAATGGCTGGGTACAATGTGGAGTCATACCGTTGCACCTTCTACTCCCATACCAGATATCAAACTACATATCCTGGCATGGCAACATCATTTTGCAGCTATTTTTGGTTGGGAGGCTTTAGCGCGCGTTAAAGGATTTTCTCCCCCAGAAATGCACCTACCTAACCATCCTGATACCTTATTTCAATTTGTCAAAGCACTTAAAGAATGTGGCTATCGTTGGTTGCTAGTGCAAGAACATACTGTTGAAACTTTAACAGGTCAACCTCTGCAATACAAGCATTTACCTCATCGTTTAGTTGCCCGTAATTCCTATGGTGAAGAAGCCAGCATTACCGCTTTAATTAAAACTCAAGGTTCAGATACAAAATTAGTTGCTCAAATGCAGCCTTACTACGAAGCTAAAACATTATCTAAACAACAAATAGGTAATGTATTAATACCACCAATAGTTAGCCAAATTGGAGATGGTGAAAATGGTGGAGTAATGATGAATGAATTTCCTAGCGGGTTTAAGCAAGCTTGGTATGAAATGCTAAATCAAGGCGGTGGAACTTCTGGCGTTGTTGGTGTAACAGGTACAGAATATTTAGAACTAATTGAAGCAGCAGGTTGTACACCAGATGATTATCCGACTTGCCAAGCAATCAACCAACACCAAATTTGGCAGCGAGTTGCACCAGAAAATTCTTCCCCCGAAGCTGTCACTAATGCCATTAATGAGTTAAAACAAACTAATCATAACTTTCACATGGATGGCGCATCTTGGACAAATCATATTAGTTGGGTACAGGGTTATGACAATGTTTTAACTCCCCTTAATCAACTAAGTGCATTATTCCACGAAAAAATAGCTCCTGCGGTTCAATCTAATTCTGAAGATGTTTCATCAAAAACTCTCACCCAACAACCTGAATATCGTGAAGCATTAATGCACAATCTTTTGTTGCAAACTAGCTGTTTTCGTTATTGGGGACAAGGCGCGTGGACTGACTACGCCCGTGAAATTTACAAACGTGGTGAAGAAGTTATTCAGCATAAGTTTTAGCAAAAAAGCTGACTAGAGATCCCCCTTAATAAGGGGGACTTGAAATTTCCACCCTCTCCTTATTAAGGGGAGAGGCTGGGGGTGGGGTAAAACTGATAATCAAGCATTTTATCCCTAATCAAGTCGAAGTATTTATAATAAAAGAAAACACCTTAAAATCATGAATTCTTTCAGTTACTTTTTAAAACTATTATCTCGCAAAGACTATAGTACCCACGAACTCCTCCAAAAAGGAAAAGAAAAAGGTTTTAGCCCGGAAGAAATTAACTATGCAATTACTGAATTACAAAGCAAAGATTACCAATCAGATAAACGGTTAGTTGAGAACTTAATTATCTCTTCTCAAGGGAAATACGGTAAATCTGTAATTAAGCGTAAATGCTATGAAAAAGGCATAAATATCGAGTTATTCGAGGAAATTTGGCAAACTCAAACAGCAGAGGATGAAACCGATGATTTAGCGAATCTTAAATCAAAAATTATGCGAAAATATAAAATTGATAGCTTTCAAGACCTCGATCCTAAAACTAAATCAAAATTAGTTAATTACTTAAGTTATAGAGGCTTTAATCCATTTGAAACTATTGGAAATTGGCAAAAAGAAGAGTTAAACGCTTAAGGAGAAAACTGCTTGCTGGCATCCCTTTTGCCTGTGCAGACAATACTATATCAATCACTGTTTTTGCTGATGGCGATCGCTATAGAAGGATTCATACTACATCGCCAACTTAAGTTTAGTCGCAAAACTAGCATACAATATGCTGCATCACTTAATTTATTATCAACAATTGTTGGTTGGTTACTTTTCTTTTTTGTTCAACCTCTGCTGCCAATAAACATAAAAATTCAACTAATTAGTTACATTTTTTTTAATCGTTTTTTTTACTCTGTTTCACCTTATTCTAATTTTTTTTCCATAAGTTTATTTATTATTTATTTATTTTTTTCTTTTATGGTCAAACTTCAAGGATTAAAATCGTTAGATTCTTTGCTTATGGAAAGCAATTCTATTTCTCAAATTTTTGTAAAACTAACATCTCTACGATACAACAAGAAAAAATCATCTCATTTATATAGTACTAAATATCCCAGCAAGGCAACGGCTATACTTTTAGCTAATGCTTATAGTCATAGTGCTATATTATTAATTTTAATATTGCGTTACTTTATTTAATATTGCAACTTGGTAAGTGGAAATTTTTATAGGTTTATTTAAATGGCTACAAAAGCTTTTATCGCCACCGAGAGCATTTTCCTGGGAAACTTTAGTTTTACTTAGTTTATTTTCCTGTTTCATGGCTTATATATCCACCGGAATAGTGCGCGGATTGATCTCAAACTGTGGTTGGATATTTTTAATTTTTGGTGTTGGCTGGGGGACGGCTGAAAAGCGTTTAAGAATTAGTAATATTTATCTCAGTCCTTGGATTACAGGTGCTTTAGTTTCTACTTATATTTTTGGTAATTTATCACAACCAAATTTATCCGTAATTTGCTGGCCAACTATTTCAGCAGTAATTGGCACTATACCTAATTTTTTTGGTAAAGGGCTTAAGTGGCAATTACCCAACCCTAGAAAACGCCAAAAAATCATAGTTTTTTTATTAAGTCATGTTGTAATTAGTTGCTGGTTTCAATTTTATTATATATTGCAAGATTGGCTAGAACAATACCCCAGTTTATTAGCAGATGATTTGAAAAAAAGTGCTTTTGTGCTACGATTTCCAGTAGTACAGCCAGTAACAATCAGAGGAACATTAATTTTAAATTCTGTAGAAACTCAGCTATTAGAAGAACTAGATAATCGACCTTGGTCACAGATTGAGCGATGGCTTCAGGAGCGAGAAGACAATTTAAAATTGGCTGTGCAGCAATCTCAAGAAGAACTGATAAAAGTTGAAGAAGATGCCTGGTGGCAATTTACATCTGAACTCTCTTCTAGTGAATTAGGTTATAATTTAAAATTAATCGCAACTTGGCAAGGGCCAAGGTCTAAATCAGAAAGGTTTTTTATAGAAAAACTGTGTAAAATTAATCTGGTATCATCCCAGTCAGATCCAGATACTAGGCTAGTCCTTGGTGAAGTAAAGTGTCAACCTGCCAAGCCCGTAAATTGGCGCACTTAAAACCTAAACATAAATCAATATTTAATAAATAGCAGAGAATTAAATCAATTCTCTCGTATTTAAGCTGGAAAATGTCGTTTTTGGGTAATTGATAATTGATAATTGATAATTGATAATTGATTAGCTGTGAGAGGTAAAAATGAGCTTGGGCAGAATTTGGGCGATCGCCAGTAATGGGTTTCGGGAAGTAATACGCGATCGCATCTTATATCTAATTGGTTTATTTGCCCTAATTATGGTTGCTGCTTGGCGAGTACTACCAGAAGTAGCTGCGGGAACTGAGGATAAAATCCTCTTAGATTTCGGTCTAGCATCTGCTACTGTCTTGGGGGTAATTGTTGCTATTTTTGTTGGCACAGGTTTAGTTAACAAAGAAATAGAAAAACGCACAATCTTACTTTTAATCCCCAAGCCTGTCAGTCGTGCAGAATTAATTATTGGCAAACATTTAGGCTTATCTGGTGTGTTAGCTGTCTTAGTGGCAGCAATGACTGTAATTTATCTAATCATTCTCACTTTGGGTAAAGTTTCTTATCCCATGAGTAGCCTAGTGATTTCTCAAGCGTACCTGTTTTTAGAGTTGTCCTTATTAACAGCAGCCGCACTATTATTTGGTGTTTTTACTAGCTCATTACTAGCTGTATTTCTCACCTTTGCGGTTTATTTAGTAGGACATCTCAGCCAAGACATGATTAAGTTTGCGGGAATTACCAGAAATCCTGGCTTCCAACAATTTGCAGAAAAACTTTACTTAGTTGTACCTGATTTATCTCGCCTAGATTTAAAAAATAATGCTGTTTATGGAATATTGCCGCCTCCTGAAAGCTTGCTAACTAATGCCGTCTACGGCTTAGTTTACACGATCCTGCTGCTGACAATTGCTATCCTTATTTTTTCTCGGCGGGAGTTTTGATTTTAAAAATTGCCTACGAGACTGAATCAGTAACCCGATCAAATTTGAACTTAAAATGCTATTACAAAAACTAGAGCAACTAAAAACTTTATTTACAGAGATGGAAATGGCATTAATTGCCTATTCGGGCGGTGTTGACAGTACTTTAGTTGCAAAAATTGCTTACGATGTATTGGGCGATCGCGCTTTAGCTGTAACTGCCGAGTCACCTTCATTATTACCAGAAGAATTAGAAGATGCCCGCGTCCAAGCAGCTACAATCGGGATTCGCCATCAAGTTGTGCAAACTCACGAAATAGAAAACCCCAATTATACTGCTAACCCTGTTAATCGCTGCTATTTCTGCAAAAGTGAACTGCATGATACCCTCAAACCATTAGCACAGAAATTAGGTTATCCCTACGTTGTCGATGGGGTAAATGCAGATGATTTACATGATTATCGCCCAGGTATTCAAGCAGCAAAAGAACGAGGTGCGCGATCGCCTTTAGCAGAATTAAGCATAACCAAAGCAGAAGTGCGCGAACTTTCTAAATATCTCGGACTTCCTTGGTGGGATAAACCAGCACAACCTTGTCTAAGTTCCCGTTTTCCTTACGGCGAAGAAATCACAATTCCTAAACTACAACGAGTAGGTAGAGCAGAAATTTATTTGCGTAAATTAGGATTAAAAAATCTCCGAGTACGTTCCGAAGGTGAAACAGCCAAAATTGAATTACCACCAGAACAAATTAAAGAATTTGTATTAACTACAGACTTACCCACCTTAGTTTCCGCCTTTCAAGAATTTGGCTTTATCTACGTCACCTTAGATTTAGAAGGTTATCGCAGTGGGAAGTTAAATCAAGTATTAACATTTGCATCCACTTCAGCCAAAATTTAAACTACAAAAGATCCCCCTAAATCCCCCTTAAAAAGGGGGACTTTGATTGGATTATCCCCCCTTTTTAAGCTCTGCTGGGGGGGATCGAAGGGTTTGAAAACAATCTAAGTTTCAGGCTTTCGGTGTAACAAAATTATCCACCCGCGCTATTCTTACCCCCTCCTCTTATTAAGGGGAGGGTTGGGGTGGGGTGTACTATATTGAGATGCAAAGCTGTATTTATTCCAAGAGAGGCATAATGCTCAGTGGAATCAACCTAAAGAAAACAGGGGAAAGATGGGATTTTCCCAGTGAAGCAGTTTTAGAGGATTTTGCTTGGGCAAACTTACCTCAGCTTTTAGGCTTAACTCCTCTCAGGCGACAATATTCTATTAATAATCAATTTTGTGACATTTTAGCCTTGGGTAAAAATCAGCAATTAGTAGTGCTGGAGCTTAAAAATACTGAAGATAGATATATTGTTCAACAGCTAACCCGTTATTACCATGCCTTACTAGAAGAAAAACCTTTGTTTGAGGAAATAAACTATGAGCAGCCTATCAGGTTAATTGCAATTGCGCCAAGTTTTCATCGGGATAACTACACAGATAGAAAGTATAACCACTTGTTGATCGAGTTTTTACAGTTTAAGCTTTTGACAGATGATGATAAGTGTTATTTGCAGGTCAAAGACTTAGATAAGGAAAAAGTTTCACAATTAGAAATCCCTTATCAAGAAAAACCTAGTAACGCTCCTATACCGGACGCGCCTAGAAAACTTTTCAATTTTCTTGCTAAGTGTAATGAAATTGATCGAAATGCTATTTTGAAAATTCGTAATAAAATCTTTAGTTTTGACAGCCGTATCAAAGAAGTTGTTGAAGCTAACAGTATTGAATATGCCAAAGGAAAAAGCTATCCCTGTGCCGAAATTTATTTTGATAAGTCTAAAGATGGTTCTACTTGCACACCTTACTTATTCTTAAGGTTGCCAGATCCCGATCCCTTTCACAAACCAGCTATTTTGAGAATGTCTGTTGAAAATGATGATTATTGGAACACATTTTCCGCATTAATTTACTGCAAAAAAGGAATTACAATCTCCAAAGGCAGAGGTCAAGCTGTTTATAATTATCCTCGATTTATTGAGTGGATAGAACGCTGGTTTAATGAAGAGCCAAACAATGAAAATTTTTTGAAATGTTATCAAAACTATAAAACACTAATCACAACTAAAAGCAACTCGATAGATTTGCTTACTGATATTGCTTTCAAAGCATGGCTGACTAGACTCGCAAAATAAAAAATACATCTCTAGCAAACTTCAAAATCTCTGATTAATCTCTTTTCTCTGCATCTCTGGGAATTTAATCAGAATAAGCCTTAACAAAAAATTACAGGGCATTCTCCATCTTTGAGAATGCCCTGGATTATGATGCTCATTAATCAAGGTTTTAATTTTTTCAGCAACTCTAGCTTAGTGAAGCACCACTGCGATCGTAACTAGCAATAAAGCTGGGATGTGGCTGACCTTGAATGTGATTCCAATATTCAGCAGCTTCCGGGGGCATACCAACTTCAGCAGATACACGGCTCAACATGGATTGCTGACGGTTCTTAACTAGGTGATGGTGGCGCATCATCAAGGAACGAGCTTGTTGTTCAGTAGACATTTTAATACCCTCGGTGTTGCTTAAGTTATTTATAACTGTTTTTTGCTTCTTTAATCACTATAACAGAAAATTCTGTATCTAATTTTACAAAACGCTTAAATTTACAAAAATTAATAAAACCCCTGCTTGACAGACATGATCTAGCTAATTAACTCTCAGGGGGGATGATTTTAGAAACAGTATTTAGATACCGAGTATTTGTACCTAAAGGGTGATTTCTGTATGCTCTTGCAGATAGATGAACTGTGTTTATTAACTAAGTCAAAGTATAGCAAACATCAAATATTACACATTTGTGAAAAATTTTTCTATAAAAACTATTTTTAAGAATCTTAAGGAATAGTAAAATGCTACAAATAACTGACACTGTGCCTAATAATAAACTCAATATTTCCCTTGAGCAAGGCTGGTGGCAGTTAGATATAAAGTCTGGAAACTCATTTACAGTTATTTACCCTTCGAGGGTTTTAAGCTTAAATAATGCTGATAAATTAAGGCGAAAGATTATCAATTGTGTGAAAATGGAAATTAAGATAGTTATCCTAGATTTTAAAAATGTAAACTTTATAGATAGTATCGGTTTAACAGCTTTATTAATTGCTCAAGCTAAGATTAAACCGTTAGGTGGCAAGCTTTTTATTTGTTCACTCAATGACCAAGTAAAAATGTTATTTGAGTTAACTCGGATGAATAAAGTTTTCAAAATTTTAGCTAACCAAGAAGAGTTTTTAAATGCTTACTATACTCCTCATAAAACTCCTGTGAGTGAGTTTGTTGAGCCAATGAGACATTGGCAGCATCGGTCGTTATCTCATCAAACTGCCGCCTAATAAGCTGTTGTGTTTCGCGCATTTTATATTTTAGGGGAGAGGAGGGAGGAGGGAGGAGGGAGGGGAAGAGATGAGAGATAACTTTTCTTCTTTATTCCAAATGTACAAGCTTATTTGCGCGTTAGCTTACCATTTTTATGAATGTCCTGCTAATCTATTAAAACCACTACAATACTGTATTACTCAAATTTTTGCTTCTTGCTTGACCAACGCTTGAGGGTGTAGTTACTAAGTTGATCGACTACTAAAGCTGTAGATTCAGTAGCTCCCAGTCCTGCAATTCCCATTAATGACTGTTGTTTCTCTGTGGAAAATTCACTATAAATTACTGAGCCCGTGTCAGAAAACATCACTGTATGTGGTTTAAATTGCTGCTTATTCTTAAGTGGAATTTTTAAATCCGCTAATATTTCTTGATTAATTGTCATCACAAAATCAGGCTGATTGTTACCATTAACATCAATTTGTTGAACTACAAATAGCCCAATTTTTTGCAGCATTTCTGGGGTAATAGAGCTTTGTGATGGTACGATCGCAACATTTTGTAATTCTTGCCAAAGCTTGGGTAGCATAGCAGAAATCAATTGTGGTTGTATTTGGCTGAGATCTGCCAATGTTGCCAAATTTGGTTCTAACCAACGTAGTGCTGTCTGTGTGTGTGCTAACAATCTAGGGCTATTTTTTGGTGTTACTTCTGCAAGCGCTTCTCCTGCTGCCAACAGCTTAATTCCCCTATCTTGTAGTTGAACTGCTTTGACTGTTGCCATTGCCGTTGGCTTATCTGATCCTGGTTGGGAAAGACTAATCAGAATATGTCCATCAGTGTTTAAGCCAAGAACTTTCCACAACTGCTTGGCTGATTTTACTAAGGGGACTTTGAGATTAGAAAAAGGAGCTTGCTGCCAGGTTGTCCCATCATTAAAAGTATCAATTTGCACTTGATACCAAACTTGTTGTTCTTCAAGTGTTAAAGATGGGGGTTTTTCACCTACTGGTGCTTCTAGTTGCAGCCACTCTGAGGGATTAATTTTAGTTAATACGTTGGCAGAACCTAGAATTTGGCTCAAAGGATTATTAGGAGTTTCTGTTTCTGCGATCGCAATTACTAATTGCTCTAACACCTCTTGAATACGGCTGCTTCCTGATGATGTTTCCTGCAACCAAGAATTAGCTTTTGATTGTCCTTGCTTGGCGGCTAAAATTAATGCTCCCCAAGTTCGAGCATCTTCATTTGAGTCCACCCTCAAATTTGCTTCTACTCGCTTCCAGAACCTGCCAGAATCATTTTTGAGCAGATCAGCTATTTCGTAGCGTTGCTCAGAGGTAGAATTTTGGAATACCTCTAATGCTTCTTTCCAACTACCATTAATTAACTGTGCCAGCACTTGCTGACTAGGACTAGCCCAAGCTTTTTTCGCCTCAGATTCGGCTGCTTTTGCGTGTAATTTAATTAAATCTACTTGCTCTTGAGCAACAGGCGGTACTCCATCTTTAATTACAGATTGTAACTGTTTCCAAGCATTAGACCACAGACCATTTTTAGCTAAGATGATCGCTTTGAGATAGTTAGGATGATCTAAAGCTGGCTGTTGTATAGAAACTTCTTCCAAATCAATTGGATCTGGTAAAAAGTTGCGGGGTACAACTTGGTAAACCGCAAACCGAGGTTCTAAATCAACTGTTTGGTTAATTACTAACTCTGGGGCATCACTATCATTGTCGATCGCTTCCTGCCAATAAGGAAGTTGTCCCGCAGGGTTAGTCCAAGATAGCATCGCACTCAGATGGTTGGTGCTGGGATTATAGTGAACAATTCTGCCATAGCTAACATTTTGTTCTTTCTTGGGTAATTCACCTGTGAGATTCAGCCAAATTCCTGGTGCTTTGGTGTCAAAGCGGACAACTGTAGTCAAAGGAAGTACGCGCCCACTATTTTCAGGTTCTGATTCTGGATGAGTTACAGGAGAAGTTACAAAAGATTCATCTAAACCAGTAACAGCAACTTGACTAACAAGTTGGTATTTTTCTTTTTCAACAGGATGATAAACTCTTAGTTCTACAATTTGCTGACAATTATCACAATTAGAATTTGATGCCAAGACAGGGATTAAGACATCACCTTGCTCATCATTATTACTATTGAGGAATACAGGTTGTCCAGGGATGAATTTGCTTTTATTGATCTCCGCTTCAATTTGAGCAAGTGTCAGGGTAGATTTTTGTTGAGATTCAAGACCAATTAATTTATTTAAATAGCTATTTAACTTCAGATTGGCATCTTGGTTAATAATCAACCAGATACTCAGGCTGACACCTCCCAAGATTAAAGCAGAGGTAACTACTAAAGCAGTCATGGCACTTCGAGGCGAAATGCGAACTATGCCACGATTTGATTGAGGGCTAACATAAACTCGCACTTTGGGTTTAGTATCATCTGGCTGGTTGTCCTGAGTCCCGACATTACTGGTATCTGAAGTTTGATCATTAATCTTTTTTACCCTCACCGCTCACCTCTTACCCCTCATTAGATAACACTTGTTCATAAAGCGATCCCATCCGTTCCCAAGTGTATTGAGTTTCGATGAGCGATCGCGCATTTTTTGATAATTGTTCTCTTAGTTGAGCATTTTCAAATAACTTACTAATAGCGTAAACATACTCTGATTTTGTATTTGCCCGCAATGCCCGCAGTGGCACACCCACGTCATCTACTTCCAGTCCTTCCAAACCGCGATCGCTTGCGACTACAGGTACGCCTGCCGCCATTGCTTCCAAGGTTTTATTTTTAATGCCAAACCCTGTCCGCATTGGCACTAGACAAATTGTACTGTTGTGTAAATACTCCACCATTGAAGGCACACCACCCAATACGGTAATTCCAGATCGTTTGCCTAATTCTAAAACTGATGATACAGGTCTTGCTCCTACGAGTTCTAGCGTGACATCAGCATACCGTTTTTGAATTTCTGGGAAAACTTCTAAGCTAAAAAATTTTACTGCATCTATATTAGGCGCATTATCCATTGCTCCAGCAAAAATTAACTTATGTCCCCCTGGATCAGCACTACGCATGGGAAAACGAGCAAGATCTACTCCATTGGCAATGATCTTAATTTGAGAATTGGGGTTAAAAGCTTGTATTTGCTGTTGATCCTGTAGTGTTGTGACTACAATTTGGTCAAACTTGGAACAATAGCGTTGCTCATATTGGCGTAATAGTGGCAAATTTAGCTGATCTCTGAACCAATTTTCTGATGTTTGAGTTTCCAATTGGTGTTTGCAAGTTGCATAAACAGAGCTATGAATATTTATGACGGTTTTTAGTTGCGATCGCCATTCAGGGCGCAGATAAATTTCATTGACACTATGTTCGCAGGTAATTACATCATATTTATGTGTCTGCACATACTGATCTAAGCACTCTTGCATCTCTTGAGAATACAGGTGCAAGACATTAGGAGGTGTTCCTTGTTGCAAAAATTGGGTAAAACGCTGCACCTTTCCGAGTAATCCTGATTGAGAGTCGGCGGGTTTTTGAAAAACTACTAATTCTTTGACGCACTGACGAAGTTGTTCGATTTCGGTATCTGTAACGTCTGCTGAACGCTGAGTAAGTAAGGTAATATCATGGCGTTGACTGAGATATTGTAGTAAATTAAACGTTCTCACCTGTGTTCCTCCCCGTGTTGGCGGGTATGGAAAGGTAGAAGAGAGCATGATTATTTGCATAGAATATTATGTGCCATGAGTGCGATCGCACTTTCAAAGCGATACTACATATAATTTAGTTGTATTAACCGCTTTTTACTTTACCAAAATCCTTATCCGCATCAGTTTTCCTGCAATTGTAAACATCACACTTCTCAATTAAGTAACTATATGCAACCTTATGGTATTTACACCCTAGCTAATGATGTTGTTTATGACCAATTTGTGGCTTTACTCAATAGTATTGAGGCAAATGTTAGCCCAGACCTCCCTATTTGTGTAATTCCTTTTGATGAAAAACTAGAAAAAATTAAACAAGAAATTGATTCTAGAGCCAACGTTACTTTGTTTAATAACTATGACGCAATCCAACGTTGGGAAGATTTTGCTCAACAAGTTTGGGCAGCACATCCCCAAGGCAGTCAAAATAAATCCGCCCAACTTGTAAAATCTAGAATGCGGATGCAACGCAGGTATGCCGCGTTTGATGGTAATTTTGAGAAATTTGTAATTTATGATGCTGATTGTTTGGCAATGAAACCCCTAGATTCTCTCTTTGCCAAGCTAGAAAATTATAACTTTGTCTTTGATGATTGGGAACACGCTAAACCTGAACCTGTAACAGCATTAAACTTATCATTGATTGAAAAATCTGGTAACTTTTCAGCAAAAAATGTTCGTTCTAAATTACATTGTGCCAGTTTTTTTGGTTCTCATCGGGGCTTATTTACTCCTCAAAAAATAGCTCAAATACAAGATAAATTAATTGCACAAAGAGAAGTTGAGTGGATTAATGGCGTAAGTGAAGCCTTCTTATTTAATTACATGACCTTACGGGGAGAATACACCCTATTTAATTTTACCCTCAGCCCTAATGGTCAAGAGAGAACAGGCAATTGTGCCGATGCAGATCTTTTTGTGAATATTGATCGCGTTCTCTACAACCAAGATGGCTTAAAACCAATCCATCGAATTCATTATATGAACTATGCAGCTAGTGATTTTAGCCGCTTATGCCAAGGTGAAGATACCAATATTTGCTATAAAGATGAATTTCTTTACTATCGCTTTTTAAAGCATCCAGAACAGATGCCAAAACAGTTACAACCGCCTAGTGTCTGGAAGAAAACTAACCGCTTGTTCAAAAAAGCCATGAAAAAGCTAGAAAAAGTAATATAGCAGTTAGCGGTTAGCTATTAGCAGTCAGCTTTAATCATGCGGGTTTGTTACAAAGGGTTTTATTAAGAAAAAATGCCTTAACCGATCTGGCTGCCGCTATAAATTAATTTTAATATTATCTGTGTTTATCTGTTTACATCTGTGTTCTAATCAAGCAAATCAATATCAATTTAAATATATATCAAAAAAAATATTTTTATCATGCTTTACCAAAATCCCCCAATATATTTTTACATACCCAAAGAATATTATCCAAAAAGTATTCCCAAATCAGCAAATGAAGATTGGAAAGGATTTGGTATTGGTATATATGCTTGGACATTACAAACATACCTCCACCTACAAGCAAATAACTTTCCCTGTAAATTAACCGATACATTACCCGATGAAGGAATTGTCTTAATACATCGCAACTCTTTCACAGCATTTCAACAACAAATTAAACCAGGGAAAAAATTACTCTTAATTTGTTTAAAAGCCGAGTGGGAACCATACCCTTATGCACAGCTTCATGTTGTGCAAAATCCTTTAGAAACAAAATATATTGCAGATAGCTACTATATACCACACTGGACACAACCAGGGTTAATCAAACGCGATCGCACACGTGATGATAAATTTGAAAACATTGCCTTTTTTGGTTTCCCAGAAAACCTTGCCCCTGAATTAACCCAACCCTCTTGGCAAGCAAAACTTCAAGATTTAGGATTAAATTGGTATGCTGCCACAAACCGCGATCTTTGGAATAATTACAGTACTATTGATACCATCTTAGCTGTCCGCAGCTTTGATCCAACATCGAGATATTTGAGCCGTAACTACATATCTAAACCCGCCACGAAGCTTTATAATGCTTGGTGTGCAGGCGTACCAGCCATACTCGGTTATGAGTCCGCATTTCAAGCTGAACGTCAAAGCGAATTAGACTATCTAGAAGTAAGTTCGCTAACAGATGTAATTGATGCAATTCAACGTTTGCGCGATGACTACAAATTGCGTCAGGCAATGGTAGAAAATGGTGATCTGCGTGCTGAAAAAATCAAACCAGATAAAACAGTAGCAAAGTGGCACAATTTTCTTACAAATGTAGCTATTCCTGCATATAATCGTTGGTGCTTAACTTCAAAGTTTGAGCAAGAAATCTTTTTTCAACGCAGATATGTACTCTTCAAAGTTAACCGCGCTCAAAATAAGCTAAGATTACTTGCTCTTGAGCAATTTACTAGATTTAGAAGCGAATATCAGAAAAAGAGAGTTTAAATTTTAGAGTTTACGCCATCATATTTTTTTAAGCTATGCCTAAAATTAGTGTTTGTATTCCTACTTATAATCGCGCTAACTTTTTGAAATATGCTGTTAGTAGTGTTTTAAATCAAACCTATTCTGATTTTGAATTGCTCATTTGTGATGATGGCTCTACTGATAATACATCAGAAGTAGTGAGCCAATGGAAAGATCCGCGTATTCGCTATATCAAGCATCATCAAAATATCGGGCGTAGTCAAAATATGCGTTCTGGTTTTCAAGCATCTGTAGGCAGTTATTTTATAAAATTTGATGATGATGACGCACTGACACCGGAATTTTTAGAAAAAACAGTAGCAATATTAGATTTAGAAGCAAATGTAGACTTTGTTTGTACTAATCATTGGATCATCGATCAGCAAGGAAATCGAATAGAATCAGCTACTTATGAAAATTCTATTCGTTGGGGAAAAGACAAGCTGAAGCGGGGAGTAATTCCAGATTTATTGACAGAAACATTTAAACATCAAAGTTTACAAGTTGGCTCAACACTATTTCGCCGCAGTTGTCTAGAAGCGGTTGATTATATGCGTCCTGAAGCCGATGGATGTGAAGATTTTGATTTACTGGTACGATTAGCGATCGCAGGCAAGCAAGGATATTTTATTCCAGAATTTATCATGGAATATCGTTTTCACGGTGGTCAAACCAGTTTAAAACAAAATCTACACTTCTTATCAGCTAAAGTTTTTTGTATTAGTAGCTATAGATTTGCTGATAATGAATTAGAAAACCTGCGTTTAGAAAAACTAGCTCAAACAAAACAAGATTTGGGTTTAAGATTAATTGAAAGCGGAGACACTGCGGCGGGACGAAAACTGCTGTATGAATCAAAGCAGGTATTAGGAAGCGATCGCAGAACTACTTTCGCTTTATTATTTTCTTATTTACCCATGAGTTTACGCCAGCTTACTTTCCAAGTTTTTCGCAAAATTCGCCCCAAAAGTTATACTGAAAAAATTCGTAACCCTACTCAATAAGTGCTGTGTTAAATATGTTTTATATAACCAAATTAAAATTAACAAATTATAATAATCAGCAAATTGCATTCAAAAAAAATATCCGATCATGTTGAACTATCTGCTTACTCTCGTTTTGTGCAATGTGATCTGTTAATGAAGCCAATAATACCCAAAACACGACTTTTTTTAGTTGGCTGTCCTCGTTCTGGTACAACTTTACTACAAAGTTTATTAGTTGCTCACCCAGAAATACTATCATTTCCTGAATCACATTTTTTTCGTAGCCTCTTAGAATACCGAACACCTTGGCGGATCAAGCTAAAAATAGCTTCATCTAAAACTAAACCAAGGTTAAAACAGTTTCTCAAAGAAAGCGGCTATGAAGAAATGCAACGGCATATTCCCCAAATAGGTTGACGGGGTGACAACCCCGTCGAAACTCGCTCTGCGCTTCGCGCAGAGCATTGTATGGTAAAAAATATCGGTCTCGATTAGTGACCAAGACCGAAAAAGACATTATGTTACCTGAATTTTATCAAACCTGCTTTCAACG